>DASRZR010000350.1:0-5732 GCA_035686185.1 Spirochaetia bacterium
ACATGCCGGGCTGGCTCATGCGGATCGCCCACAACAAGGCAATCGACTTCCTGCGCCGGGAGGGAAGGCAGCCGGTGGACTACGCGGAAGAGTTCCCCGTGGCAGACGAGCCGGACGTCCCTCTCCAGAAGAAGGAAGCCCTGACGCTGGCGGTATCTCTTTTCCTCAAGCTGACACCCAAGCAGAGAAGCTGCGTGGTGTTGAAGGACGTGATGGACTACTCCCTGGCGGAGATCTCCGAGCTCCTGGACTGGAGCATTCCCGAGATCAAGGCCGCTCTGCACCGGGGACGGGCGCGTCTGCGGGAGCTGTCCGAAACAGTCAGCGAGCAGCGGCCGGAAGACCCGCCGCGGGAGGCGCGGGAATTGCTGGCCCGGTACGTGGACCGGTTCAACGCCCGTGACTTCGATGCCGTCCGGGCCATGCTGGCAGAAGACGTGCGGCTGGACATGGTCGGACGGGCGCAGAGGCGCGGGGCGGAGGTGAAGGAGTACTTCACGCGGTATGGAGAGGTCGGCCCCCGGAGGTTCGCCATTGGCACGGTGGAAGAGCGGCCCGCCATCCTGGGGTACTACCTGGACCCGCCCTCGGAGCAGCCGAGCTTCTTCATTCTCCTGGAGTGGAAAGAGGGACGCGTGTCCCTCATCCGTGATTACCTGTTTGCGCCGTACGTGATCCGGGACGCGCATGTCAGGACGGGGGACTAGATGATGAGCGCATCGTCCTCTCGTTCGTGGGCAGCGTTCACGCTCCTTTGCGCGGGCCGCTTCATGGTGATGCTGGATCTGATGATCGTGGTCCTCGCGCTCCCGGCCGTGCAGGCGAGCTTCCGGGTGACCGCGGCGACCACCCAGTGGGCGCTGAGCATCTACGGCTTGAGCTTTGGCGGCTTCCTGCTGCTGGGCGGCAAGGCAGGGGACCTCCGGGGCCGGCGGCGGGTTCTCGTCACCGGCCTTGCGACGTTCTCCCTTGCCTCTGCACTGGGCGGCGTGGCGCCGACCGTTCAGTGGTTCATCGCTGCCCGCGCGCTCCAGGGACTGGGGGCCGCCCTGGTTTCCCCGACGGCGTTCGCGGCAGCCACGACACTCTTTGCGGATGCGCGCCGGGGCAACCGGGTGATCGCCATCTGGTCCGCCCTCTCCGGAATCGCCTTCCCTGTCGGCTCCATGCTCGGCGGGCTGCTGGTGGCCGGGCCCGGCTGGCGCTGGGTCATGTTCGTGAACGTCCCGCTGGGGCTGCTGGGATGCCTGCTCGCCCCCCGGCTTCTCCCACGAGACGAGGCCACCGGGCGGGTGCGCCGGCTGGACGTCACCGGGTCCCTCACGGCCACCGCGGGGCTCGTGGCCCTCGTGTGGGCCCTGAGCCAGGGCAATGCCCGGGGCTGGGGGTCTGCCCTCATCGATCTTCCCGCGCTGGCAGCGGTGGCGCTGCTGATCGCCTTCGTGGCAATCGAACGCCACGCCGCCGACCCCGTGCTTCGGCTGGAGACATTCAGAAACCGATCGCTCGTCGGGGCGAACATCGCGACGTTGCTCGGCAACGCCGGCCTGCTCGCAAGCCTGTTCGGCCTGAGCTTCTTCCTCCAGCGTTCGCTGTCCCTGGGGCCGGAGACAAGCGGCCTGGCATTCGTGCCCACCGCTGTCGTGTTCGTCATCAGCACGAACCTGTCACCATGGATGGGATCCCGGCTGCCCGCGCGGCTCCTGGTGGTGGCCGGCAGCATCGCGATGGCCGTCGGATTCGCGATGTACAGCCGCATGGACGCCAGCGCCGGCTTCCTGGTGCCGTTCGTGTTGGGGTCCGTGTTCGTCGGGCTTTTCGGCCTCGCGCTGCCGGTCATCTTCACGGTGGGCGTTGCCGGCGTGCCGGCCGCGCATCGAGGCGCCGCCTCCGGGCTGCTGAACACGTCGCAACAGATCGGCGGCGCGCTGGGCCTGGCGATACTGGCCATCGTGCAGAGCGCCGCACGGTCCCCGTCAGCGTTGGGCGCCGTGCCGCGGACGGCCGCGGATGTCATCGGGGCGCAGCACGGTTTCATCGCCTGTGCCGTGTTCCTGATCATCGGGGCGGCAGCGGCGATCTCGTTGATACGGCCGGACCCGGCGCGAGCGGGCGCTGCCTAGCGGCGAGCCCCCCCAGGTCCGTTCAGGCCAGCCGCGCGCTTTGCTGGATCTGCTGCGACATTTCCCGGAAGGTGAGCAGGAGCTTGCGCCGCTCATCCCAGACCTTGAGCCGAACGGATTTGAGGCTCGGCCCCAGCAGCAGCGGGTCCGGGAGCTGGAGCTGGGGGACCGCGTTCAGGCAGTCCTGCAGGTTGTAGTTGGGGATGCGCGGGCGCAGGTGATGGATGTGGTGCAGCCCGATGTTTCCCGAGATCCACTGCAGCATCGGCGGGAGCTTGTAGTAGGAGGAGCCGCGCATGGCCGCCTCCATGGGCTCCCATTCCGCCGTGCGCGCCCAGTACGAAGGGTCGAACTGGTGCTGGATGTAGAACAGCCATACGCCCACGGGTCCACCAATGAGGAAGACGGGACCCTGGATGAGCAGGTACGCGCGGATCCCCACGGTGAGCGCAGCGGCCACGACGATGCCAGCGAGGGCCAGGTCGGTCAGCAGCACGCTCATCACCTGCGCGCGGTTCGATCCGCGTGACGGGAGCCGGTGCAGAACGATGAAGGAGAAGAACGGCACGAGACCGAACATCACCAGCGGGTTTCGAAAGAAACGGTAAGCGAGCCGACGCCCCGTGGAGCTGGCGCGATACTCGTCCAGCGTCATCGTCCAGACGTCCCCGATTCCCCGCCGATCCAGGTTGCCGGCCGTAGTGTGATGGATCCCGTGCGTTCGGCACCAGTCGGCGTACGGGGTGAAGGTGAGCACGCCCAGGACGTTGCCGAGGATAGTCCGCCACGTGGGAGAGGCAACAAAGCTGCCATGACCGCAATCGTGGAAGAAGATGAACAGCCGTACCATCAGCGCCGCGGCGGGGAACGCCAGCGCCAGCGTGACGAGATACGGAAGATGCCAGTACATGGTCATATACATGAGAACGAGCAGGCCAAGGTAGGGAACGAGCGTGTCCAGGAGCTGGATTGCGACACGACGCGGATTCGTCTTCTCGAAGCGCTTCAACTCCGCCACCCATGGCGGCTTCCCCGCGCTCCGCGGCGGCTGACCGTCACGGACGGAGCCGGGATCACTCGGGAGGGCCTCCGATTCAACCACGGACATGATAGTCCTCCTTGTTCGCTGCTCCGCACGACGTCAGTTCGGATCAAGTATAGTCATTTTCGCGGAGGCGGCCCCGGTTTTTTTCGTCGGCGCTCCCCGCGGCCAAGGCTGCCGATGCCCTCGGCTGCCGGGGCGTGCCCTGCCCTGCTCCCCATCGCGGCGCGGCACGAACGGAACCAGGGTGTCGTTGCGCTAGTTCTTTCCCAGGATCAGCACATCGTTCATCAGAACCTTCGCGAAGCTCACAACCTTCCAGCGCGCCGCAGCGGCCAGCTCGGCAAAGGCTTCCCGCGAGCGGGAAACAGTTCTGGCACCACTTGTCTGATTGAATGCTCTGCCCGGCCCGTCGACTGGTGTGGTCGTGACAGCCACGACGGCATGCATCGGCGTCATTGCATGCAGGACCTCAAGGTTCCCGCGGATCTCGTCATCCGTGCCGTAGTCAAAGAGCCCGCCTTCCGAGGCCGCCGCCACTACGCTTTCCGTCAGATCCAGCTTCCCCAGGCAGGACTGCAACTGCCGCGGCTCGGACCACTGGTATGGCGTGTGCTCCAGGATGACGTCCAGTTCCGCCAGGGGCATGCCCGGCGCCTTCAGCGCCTGCAGCGCGCGGCCGCCGAAAATCGGCCCCGGGCTTTCCAGGTCCAGCGCGTGAATCCGCACCGGGCGGCCGTCGAAAACGCCTGGTCGATCCCGGCGCAACTGGATGAGCAGGTTGATGCTGTCCATGCACGGCCCGCCCGCGATGTTGATCAGGTGAAACGGCCGGCCCGACGTAGCCGCCAGGACAGGGCCCACCGTGTCGGCCAACAGGCGCACGATCTCCTTCAGGCGCAGCCGCAGTGAGATGGCCGGAATCGAAGAAGCCAGCGCCCTGTCAACGCTGCCGAATCCCCTGCCCAAGTTGGCGGGCCCCAGCTTCATGAGATAGGTGTTCATGCCGGCAAGGAAGGTGCCGTCCGCGCCCATCACGCCCCGCATCAGCACGGACCGCCGGGACATCAGCCACATGATCCGCTTGCGCAGAAAAGCGGGCATTCGGTTGAACCGTTCCTGCTCGGCAGCGCTCTTCTGGATGAGCGCCGCCATTTCGGTGTCACTCGGCGCGCCGAGAGAAAAGGCAGGATTGGTCACGTCGATGACTGGCAATTCCTGGCCCGTCACGGTTTGGGCGTAGCAGACTCCGGGCGTGCGGGCGGATGTCACCAGCGCTGGTTTCGTAGCAGTCCTCCTCCGCAAGGGTTCTTGATGAACGTTCTTGTAAACCAGCTCCGCACGGCGGTCAAGTTCCGAGGCAAAAAAAGGGGGGCCGCATGCCCCCCCTGATCTTTTCAGCGCTCTCGCTGCCCGGACCAAGGCCCGCGCGATGAGCGACGGCGCGTCCTCCCGCCGAAGCCTGCCCGGTTCGGATTGCTTCCGCCGTTGTTCGGCGCGCCACCTTGCCCACGCGCAGCGCTGCCACGCCCATGCGAGGTGCCGCCCTGGCCGCGTTCCGGGCCACGCTCCCCTGCCCGCCCGCGCGCCTCTGCCGGCCGTCGCGAGCGTCCCTCGGCTGGCGCCTGCGCTCGCGGCTCGCGCGGCTCGCGCGGCCCCCGCTCCGGCACTCTGGCCGCTGCCGCCGCCTCGTAGTCGAAGCCTTCCAGCGTGTGCCGCGGCAGCCTCTTCCCGATGGCCCGCTCGATCGCCGCGAAGTCCTTCTCTTCCTCAGGGGACAGCAGCGTGTACGCGCTTCCGGTGAGCTGCGCGCGGGCGGTCCGCCCCACGCGGTGCACGTAGTCTTCCGCCACGTGCGGCACGTCGAAGTTCACCACGGAGCCCAGGGCCTCCACGTCGATGCCCCGGGCGGCGATGTCCGTTGCCACCAGCACACGGAAGTCCCCGTTCTTGAAGCCCGCCAGTGCCGCGGTTCTCTGGGACTGGCTCCGGTTGCCGTGGATCCGGGCGCAGGGCACTCCGTGCTTGTCCAGGAGGTCGGCCACCCGGTTGGCGCGATGCTTGGTCCGCGTGAAGACCAGCGCGGTGCCCGTGATGTGGCGCCCCAGGAGCTGCACCAGGAGGCCCGGCTTTCCGAGCGAGGACACCGGGTAGACCGAATGGGAGACACCAGCGGCCGGCGCCGGCCGCCTCTCCACGTCCAGCCTCACCGGGTCCACCAGAAGGCTTCGAGAGAGCTCCACGATGGCAGGCGGCAGCGTGGCGGAGAAGAACAGCGTCTGGCGTTTGCGCGGCAGCGCGGCCAGGACCTTCTTGATGTCCGGAAGGAAGCCCATGTCCAGCATGCGGTCCGCCTCGTCCAGCACGAGGCACTGCAGGCTGGAGAAGTCCGCGTGCGGTCCGCGCAGGTGGTCCAGCAGGCGTCCCGGGCAGGCCACGATCAGGTCCACGCCCTTCTTGAACGCTCTCTCCTGGTTGCCCATGCCCACGCCGCCGTGCACCGCGGCGCAGGTCAGGCGCGTCCCGTGGGCAAGCTCGGTGAAGTGCTCGGCAATCTGCGCGGCAAG
>DASRZR010000351.1:0-6973 GCA_035686185.1 Spirochaetia bacterium
GCGTTCGTTCTGAGCCAGGATCAAACTCTCCATGATATAAGGCCTGTCCTTGCGGACAGGTTTAATATCTCTTCAAGCCCACGCGCCTCCTCCAGCCGCCCCGCTGACGAGACTGCCTTCTTCGACGCGTGTGTCGCACCCCGCGCAAAGCGCAGAATGCTTGGACCCGCTCTTCAATTCTCCCCTTCCCTTTACTGTCAAAGACCCAAGCCGTGGTACTCCACGGCGAGGCGCGCCGTCGCGGTACTCCGCGACATTTCCGCGCGCCAGCGTTCAGGCCTTTCGGCCTTCACGCAGCTTGCCCCAGAGACGGCACTCTCCCCCTCGTTTCTCTCAGCAGAGGTTGAGCACTACCTTGAGGCGAGTGTGAGTTTTATACTCATTCCCCGGTACTGTCAATAGCCTCCGAAAAACTTTTGTGAACAATCTGCTAGGGACCGCGCTCGCCCCCGGTCTGTACGTTGCCTTGACGCCGCCCCGGGGGGTAGCTACTATCGAGGCAACTGCCTGCCAGGCAAAACCGTCAAGGGAGAACCATTGGAAAACAGCAAGATCAAGGACCCCGGCCTCGCCGGCGCGGGGAAGCTGAGGATCGAGTGGGCAGAGTCCCGCATGCCCGTGCTGATGGCGCTGCGGGAGAAGCACTCACGGGAAAGGTCGCTGAAGGGCATGCGGGTAGCCGGGTGCCTCCACGTCACCAAGGAGACGGCCGTCCTCGTGAAGACCATCGTGGCCGCGGGGGCTGAAGTCTCATGGAGCGGCTGCAACCCGCTGTCCACGCAGGACGACGTGGCCGCCGCGCTGGCCGCGGACGGGATCTCCGTCTACGCCTGGCACGGCCAGACCCGGGACGACTTCTACTGGGCCATCGACAAGACGCTGGAGTTCAAACCCACGCTGACGCTGGACGATGGGGCGGACCTGATCTTCCGCGTCCACAGTGCCCGCACGGATCTGGCCCCCGGCGTGCTCGGCGGAACGGAGGAGACCACCACGGGCGTTCACCGGCTGCGCGCCATGGGTGAGGCAGGCAAGCTCCTGTACCCGGTCATCGCCGTGAACGACGCGGAGACCAAGTGGGACTTCGACAACGTGTACGGCACGGGCCAGTCCTCGATAGACGGCATCCTGCGCGCCACCTCCATCCTCCTGTCCGGGAAGACCTTCGTGGTGGCCGGCTACGGCCATTGCGGCCGCGGCGTGGCGTCGCGCGCCAAGGGGATGGGAGCCCACGTAGTGGTGACCGAGGTGGACCCGATCTGTGCGCTTCGCGCGATGATGGACGGGTACGAAGTGATGCCGATGGACCAGGCTGCCGCGGTCGGGGACGTGTTCATCACGGCCACCGGCGTGAAGGACGTCATCGTGAAGCGGCACTTCGAGCACATGAAGGACGGCGCCGTGGTCTGCAACACGGGACACTACGACTGCGAGATCAACATCCCGGACCTCGCGGCGGTGGCGAAAAACGTGCGCGAGGTGCGCGCCAACAACGACGAGTACCTGATGAAGGACGGCCGACGGATCTACCTGCTCGCCAAGGGACGGCTTGTGAACCTGGCCGCCGCGGAGGGCCACCCCTCCGAGGTCATGGACATGTCGTTTGCCAACCAGTTCCTCTCCCTGGTGCGCCTGTCCCGGGAAGGAAGGTCACTGGGGAAGAAGGTCCACATGATCGACCGGGCCCAGGACAAGGAGATCGCCGGCGTGAAGCTGGCCACGATGGGCCGCGCCATCGATACGCTGACCCCGGCGCAGGTGGCCTACCTCACCGACTTCGCCAGCGGGACCTGAGCAGGAAGGCGCCGGCCGTGACGAGTGAACTACAGCGGAGCACCACGGCCGGCCACGCGCCGCGAACCGCGGTGGCCGGCTTCCTGGTGTGCCGCACCTGCGGACGCTACGTCACCGCCGCGCAGGTGGTCAGCCGCGCATACTGTTCGGAGGAGTGCACGCACTCGTACGAGAGCTGCGCCAACTGCGGACGCTACTACCCGGCCGGAAGCGGCTTCGACCGGGGCGCCTGCTCGCGCGAGTGCACGGTGCGCTACCAGATCTACCGAACGTACGGTCCCGAGCCGGTGACCGTCGTCACAGAGGTGTAAGAAAATGAAGCTGATCTTTCTGGGCCCCCCGGGGGCAGGCAAGGGAACGCTGGCCACGCTGGTGAGCAAGGAGCACGGCATCCCCCAGATCTCGACGGGTGACATGTTCCGGGAAGCCATCAAGAAGGAAACCGAGCTCGGCAAGAAGGTGAAGGCCATCCTTGCCAGCGGGGAGCTGGTCCCGGACGAGGTCACGGTGGACCTCGTGAAGGAGCGACTGGCGCAGCCGGACGCGAAGAAGGGATTCATCCTGGACGGGTTCCCCCGCACCATCCCGCAGGCGGAAGCGCTGGAGAAGTTCCAGAAGCTGGACGCGGTGGTGAACTTCGCCATCGATGACGCGCTCGTGGTCAAGCGGCTCTCCGGCCGCGAGGTGTGCAAGAACTGCGGCGCCATCTACCACGTGACGAACATGCCGTCCAAGGTGAAGGGCGTCTGCGACAAGTGCGGTGGACCGACCTACGTCCGGCCGGACGACACGCTGGAGTCCATCAAGAACAGGCTGGACGTGTACCGCAAGCAGACGGAACCGCTCATCGCGTTCTACCGGACGCGCAAGCTCCTGAAGGACATCGACTCCTCCACGTCACCCGAAGACACGCATTCCCAGATCGGGAAAGCGCTCGCCGGCCTGTCCTGAGAGGGACGGCGGGCCTTACTTCAGGGCCGGGGGAGGGCTCTGGGGAGGCGCGGAGCTCGGTGCGCCGGGTCCAGGAGCCGAAGGGGCTCCGGGCGATGACGGCACGGTCGTTTCACTGCCGGTGGGAGGCAGCGTGCCTCCGCCGGCGGCCGGCAGCAGTCCCTTGTCGTTGAGCGCGGCTTCCACCTTGTCCCGGTCCAGCAGGATGGGGGAAGCCAGCAGCGCCTCTATTCCCTTCTGGTCCTTGTAGCCGGCGTCCAGCGCCTTCTGCAGCGCGTCCAATCCCCGCTGGGGATCCTGGATGACCGTGAGCAGCAGCCGGGCCTCTCCGAACCAGGCGTCCCCGTGAGTGGTATCCAGCGAGGCGGCCTTGTCATACGCCTCCAGCGCCCGCGTGTACTTCTTCTGCTGCTCGGCGCCCGCCGCCACCATGAACCACGCGTCCACGTCATCCGGCTTCTTGGCCAGGTATCGGGCGAGCATGTCGCCGGAGTCCGCCGGCTTGTCCAGGGAAAGCAGGATGGAACCGGCCGCGTACAGGCCGTCCGCGTCATCCGGTGACTTGTCCAGCAGGATGGAAAGGCGGTCCAGCGCGTCCTGCGGCCGCTTCAGCTTCCACAGGATGATGCCGCTGTTGTACAGCGCGTTGAGGTCCGCGGGAGAAAGCCGGACCACCGCATCGTACTGCGCCAGCGCCTCGGTGTCCTTTCCCGCCGCGTGGTATGCCCAGCCGAGGGCGGAGAGCACCTGGGTGTTGCTGGCATCGCTCTGCAGGAGGCGCTTGAGGATGGCAATGGCATCGTCGGTGCGCCTGGCCTTCACGTACGTGAGGGCGAGGTTGTAGGAGGCCTTGACGTAACCGGGGTCCAGGCGCAGCGCGGACTGGAACTCCGCGATGGCCCTGTCATACTGCCCGAGGTCCAGGTAGGCGTTGCCGAGATCGAAGTATTCCGTGGCGATCTGCTTGTCTCTCTGGCCGCTCACGCAGGCGGCCAGAAGGAGTGCCGCGAGCGCGGCGGTTGTCGACAACGATGCGCGCTTCACGGGGCGTGATCATAGGCTGAGCGGTCAAGGTTGACAAGGCCATACCGCGTTTGTACGATAATAGGGAGAGTATAAAGAAAAAGATGCCGCCCACCCCGGTCCCACCCAACGCACCGGCCGTCCTGAGTAAAGATGCCAAGATCACGGCGATCAGTCTGCTGAAGAACTACTACGACGAAGAGACCTTCACGCTGCTGGTCAAGGAGATCTACAACGCGGACCTGGACATCAGCACGGCGGCCATCCGCGCGTCAGGCTCCCTGGGCAACGAGATAGCGGTCCAGCACCTGTACCAGATGGTGGAGCGCGGGAAGCCTCCCCAGAAGATCGCCGCCGTCCAGTCCCTGATGGCCATCCGGGCCCCGTCCGCGGTGGGAATGCTCATCAAGTACTTCAACCACTTCCCGGAGGAAGAGCTGCGCGCCGCGATCCTGCGCGCCGTCAACGCCATCTCGCCGAGCGCCCCGCAGGTGATGGAGTTGAGCCTGGCCGCCTTCGGGGACGCGCGGCAGGGCGAGTCCGTACGCAGCGTGGCCGCCGAGGCCCTGGTGGAGTCAGAGCGCTACACGGTCCTGAGGGACGCCCTGCCGAAGGCACTGCCCGGCGTGCAGCAGGCGGCCTTCATGAAGATGCTGCAGACCGGCAGCCAGGAAGTCATTGACCTTCCCGTGGAAACGCTGGCCGCCGCGGCGCTCGGCTGTTACCTCTGCGCGTACACGCTGAAAGCGAAAAACCCGCAGGCCAACCTGATCCTGGAGACCCTGCAGGGCAGCGGCCGGGAAACCGTGTACGCGTTCCTGCATTCCCTCGGGCAGTTCCAGGGCCGGCTGAGGTTCCCCACGCGCGTGTTCCGCCTGCTGCTGGTGACACCCTACGTGGACTCGGAAACCGAGGGGATGGTCGGGGACTTCCTGAAGAAGGTGGTGGTGGAGGTCAAGGCCGGCTCCCCCCACCTGCTCAGCGAGTTCAGCGTGGTGGCCTCCGCGCACATCGACAACGTGTTCGCCAAGATCCGCAAGAACTACATCTCCCTGAAGGGCATTGCGAACAAGGACGTGCTGCTGGCCACGGTGCTGGCCACGCTCGTGGAAAAGTACGCCACGCCGGCGGTGCTCGGCGAGCTCACCGCCTTCTTCAAGGAAGACGCCTCGTCGGCCGGCGCGCCGCCGGTCTCCGCCATGCGGTCCCGGCTGGCCGACGCCCCCCGGGAGGACCAGAACCGCTTCGAGGCGTGCATGCCGCTGTTCGCCTACCGGGAGAAGAAGGACCGCTACATGGTCCTGCAGCAGCTTTCCCGCGTGGACCTGAACCGGCCGTTTTTCCTGCGCAGGCTGAACCGCCTCATCCGCGTGGCCGGCTCGCTGGAGATCCGCACCACGTCCAAGCGCATCCAGGAGATCCTGGACTTTGCCCGGGCGGAACGGATCCATTTCCTGGAAGAGACCAGCATCGTCACGCTGTGCCAGCTTCTCACCCGCTCCATCATCGAACAGTCTCGGGAGTACTTCCGGGAGCCCACGCGCAACCTTCGGTCCCTCAACGGCTACATCCGCGGCGCGCGCTTCATTCCCGCCAAGATCCTGCTCGGCTCCCTCGTGCACATCCTCCAGCACCCCGGCCTCGCGGCGGAGTCCCGGCGTCTCGCCGTGGAGACAATGGAGGCGATGACGATCCAGGGCCTGCAGAAGGCGCTGCAGCCGCTGCTCAAGGTCCTGGACATGAAGGAGTTCCCGGCGGAGCTGAAGCTGCGGGCGGGAGACATCGTGGCGCGGGTGGCGGACCCCACGCTCGGGCACGTGGCGCTGGACCTCACCAACCACCCCGCGCCGGTGGGACGCCGGGTGGCGGTGCGCATCCTGCGGGCGCTGGCCTCCCGCGGGGCCGGCGCGCCGGCGGACATCGTGACCAACCGGCTGTACCTCCTGCTGGAGGACTCGGACCGCGGCGTGCGCGTGGACGCGCTCCTGGCGCTGCTGTCCATGGGAGACGACTACGCCTCCCAGATCGTGACGGACTACATCAACGCGGCGGACGGGCAGATCGTGTCGGAGATCATCGCCGGGCTGGACCGACCGCTCACGCGGGAGACGTTCGCGCTGATGCTGGATGCCGTGCGCATGGACAGCCTTCCCGTGCAGGAATCGCTGCGCACGCTGCTCCCCGAGATGACCCAGGGCAGCTTCGCGGAAGAGCTGAAGCAGGGGCTCATCCGGGCCCTTTCCCAGCTTCCCGCGGAAGGCAAGGCGGAGCCAGCGGCGCCGCGGGAGGCGGAGCTTGCCCCGGCGGCGGAAAGCACGCTGGGCCAGGCAAAGCTGGAGTTCAAGTTCCGGCGGGAGAGCATGCTCAACGCCACGGTGTTCTTCATCGACATCGCCGGCTACACGGAGAAGTCCCAGGGACTGAAATCCACGGAGCTCATGAAGCTCATCAAGGCGTTCGAGGACATCGTGGTGGCGGCCATCGACGAGTACCAGGGACGCATCGTCAAGAAAATGGGAGACGGGATCCTGGCCTACTTCAAGTCCCCGGTGGCGGCCGCCGCGGCGGCGCTGACCATCCAGCAGAAGATCGCCGAGTACAGCGCGCTTCGCGTGGAGCAGGAGAAGTTCCAGACGCGCATCGGCCTGAACACAGGCTCGATCATCCGCAAGGGCAAGGACATCTTCGGGGAAGTGGTGAACGTGGCGGCGCGCATGCAGAGCGCGGCCACGCCCGGGGACATCCTGCTCACGGACGCGACCTACCAGGAGGTCCGCGACCAGGTCCGGTGCACGGAGATGGGCAAGATCCAGGTGAAAGGGATCAAGGAAGCCATCATGGTCTACTCCCCGCAGGAGCTGATCGCGGATCCCGCCAAGATCCTGGACGTGGTGCCCGAGCAGGGGCTGCAGCAGCTCAAGGAGTCCATCTTCGCGCCCAACTTCCAGGTGCCGCCCGGCGCGGCAGACCGGGGTCCCCTCGCCGCCCAGCTCAAGGAGATCTTCTCCGAGGTGTCCCGGGCCATCGAAGAGCTGGCTGCTGACTACCACGACGAGTACGAGTTCAAGAAGTACCTGCAGGAGAAGTGGAACTCCCTGATGGAGAACTTGTAGCGCGGCCCGAAGGGCCGCGAACGGGGCCCCTGCGGCCCGACGGGGTGCAATCAGCCGCGGTCACCGAAGGTGACATTAGCCGGCACCGAAGG
>DASRZR010000352.1:0-8282 GCA_035686185.1 Spirochaetia bacterium
CCCCCGGGAGTCGGGAAAACGTCAGTGGGAAAATCCATCGCGCGCGCGCTGGGCCGTCAATTCTTCCGATTCTCCGTCGGCGGGATGCGTGACGAGGCGGAGATCAAGGGGCATCGGCGCACATATATCGGCGCCATGCCGGGCAAGATCATCCAGGGCCTGAAGATCGTGAAGACGAAAAACCCGGTCTACATGATCGATGAGATCGACAAGCTGGGCGCCTCCTACCAGGGCGACCCCTCGTCAGCCCTCCTGGAGGTCCTTGATCCCGAGCAGAACGTCTCCTTCCGCGATCACTACCTCGACCTGCCTTTTGACATTTCCCATATCCTGTTCGTGACCACCGCGAACACGCTCGATTCGATCCCCGCGCCGCTGCTGGACCGCATGGAGGTCATCCGGCTGTCCGGCTACATCGACGCGGAGAAGGTGGCCATCGCGCGCGCGTACCTCATCCCGAGGTCCCTGGAGCGCGCGGGACTGCCGAAGAACGGCGTGAAGTACGACACGCCCGCGCTGCTTTCGATCTCCGACGGCTACGCGCGGGAGGCCGGGCTTCGAAACTTCGAGAAGGCGCTGGACAAGATCCACCGCAAGGTGGCCCGGGCAACGCTCACGGGCGAGGTGAAGCTTCCCGTCGCCATGAAAAAGGACTCCCTCGTCCCGTATCTCGGCAAGCCGGTGTTCCTGGACGAGGAGATGGCGGAGATCACCCGGCCCGGCATGGCGACCGGCCTTGCGTGGACCCAGCTCGGCGGCGCGGTGCTGTCCATCGAGGCGGTTGCCAACCCGGGACGGGAAGGCTTCAAGCTCACCGGCAAGCTGGGGGAGGTGATGCAGGAGTCAGCGGCCATCGCCTACTCGTACATCCGTCACGTATCCGCGGCGCACGGCGTCTCCGCCGACTTCTGGGAGAAGAACCTGATCCACCTCCACGTTCCGGCCGGCGCCACGCCGAAGGACGGCCCGTCCGCGGGGATCACGCTTGCCTCCGCGCTTCTGTCCCTTGCCACGGGCAGGAAGCTGAAGAAGTCACTGGCGATGACCGGGGAGCTTTCCCTGGTCGGCCGCGTCCTCCCTATCGGCGGGCTGAAGGAAAAGGTGATTGCCGCGCGCCGAAACCGCATCAAGCACATCCTGTTCCCCCAGGGAAACGAGCGGGACCTGGAGGAGATTCCCGAGCACGTGCGGGAAGGAATCACGTTCCATCCCGTGTCCACGATGGACGAGGTGATCGGCCTGATCTTCTGAGCGCCGACCGGGGCCGGTGGGCCTATCGCAGGTCTTCTTCGGTGAGGTGAATGGCGCCCTGGCGCAGGACGGCCCACGGCACGCGCGTGATGTCCAGCAGTGTGGACGGGGGTCCGGGTGGCTGGTCCCCGGCGTCGTAGATGACGTCCACGCGACCCTCCATCTCGCGGCGCATTTCCTCCACGGTGGCAAGCGGCGGCGAGCCGGCCCGGTTCACGCTTGTGGAGAAAAGCGGTCGGTCCAGCGCGCGCAGGAGGCGCTGCAGAAGGGGATGGTCCGGCACCCGTACGGCCACGGTGCCGCCGGCGCGCACCGGGATGACCACGGTGAGGGCCCCCGGCCAGCGCCGGGCAATCCGATCCGGGATGGCCGAATCCGAATAGCGTCCGACCCAGGCCGCATCGCCAATCAATTGAAGAAACGGCTTGTCTTCTCCCCGTCCCTTGGCGCCGCGAAGACGCTGCTCCGCTTCCGGGGCGATCCCGATCAGCCCGTACATCGTGTCCCCGGGAGCAATGGCCACGCCGCCGCTTGCCAGCACGCGGACCAGCTCCTCGAAGGAGCCCTTCTCAGCGGCCCTCAGAACCACGCGCTCTCCGGCGGGCGGCCCGGGAGGTGAGAAAGGCGACCAGGGAAAGGGCCGCCGCGGCGCCGAGCGCCGCCTCCTTGATGGCGGAATTGCGAACAGGCGCCGGGCGGCGCATGCGCAGGAGGTCTCCCACGGGGTACGTCTCCGGCTTCGGGGGCCGGCCCACCAGGCGGACCACGCTCTGCCCCGGCTCGTACATCCCCACCTGGCGGGCGAGCACACGGTTGGCGTCCGGGTCGCTCTTCAGTCGTGCCAGCTCCGCCTGCAGCTCCGCGTTGCGGGCCTTGAGCGCTTCCACGTTCGCGGAAAGGTCCCGCTCGTAGCGCGCGAGGCCGCGGTACACGGTGAGGCCGGAATCTCCAAAGAAGAAGATCGCGAGGGCGGCGGCGATGAAGGCAGCGAGGCCGATGGAGAGGAGACGGTTCATGTCGTCATTCCAGATAACGGCGCCACGCGGGGAAATAATGAGTCCGGATGTTGCGCCTATCTCCGAGCCATTGACAACGCGAAAAGCGCAGGATTACACTCGTCGTGATAGTTATTTGGGTGAAATTCGAGGAACGTTTTGCCGACAATGGGGAAGGCGCAAAACGCATCCTCAGGAGACAGGAATGGCAAGGGAAACACAGGGCAGCCCTGCTGACGAAAAGAAGCTCGAGCAGTACGGCGTCTGGGTGAAAGTAAAGCCCCGCGACGTCACGGCCCCCGTCCTTGACGAGTCCTTTGAGCTCTCTGACCTGGAATCCCCTTCCCCCGCTTCCAGCGGCGGACTGGCGGCAAAGGCGGAACGTGCCGCAGCGGCCGCGCCGGTCATCGAAACGGAACCCGAGAACGCGCTGACCGAGGAAGAAGAGAAGCTCCTGGACGACCTGGAAACCGAGCTCGAGCCGGAAGACGGCGCCGAGGGCGGCATCCTGGAAACAGAGATACTCGAGACTGACCTGGCGGAAGAACCGGCCATCTCCGTCCCCGAGGAAGAGCCCCTGCTTGCGGAGAGCGAGCTGCCGGACATCGAAGGGCCGGCGCGCGCGGGGTCCTCGGACCTGGAGATGGCGGACGTGACCGAGGAGGAGCTGCCCGAGCTGGAGCAGGACCTTGACGCCGCGCCCTTCCGGGCCGCCGAACCTGCCGAGGTCGAGGTCACGCTGTCAGAAGACCTCGCGGAGGAGGAATCCTTCGACGACCTGGCCGCCCTGGAGACCGAGCTGGCGTCCGTGACGACCAAGACCGCCGCTGCCGGAGGCGCGGCCGCCTCGGCGGTCAGCGGGTCCGCGGAGATCCTCTCCCGCATCGAGGACGAGCTGAAGTCCATCCGCGCCGATCTGACCCAGCTTCGCACCGACCTGTCCGGACTGAGGAAGTCAGCCGCGGAGTCGGAGGCAAAGGCCGCGGCCGCAGAGCCCGGCATCAAGGGCGGCTTCCTGGATGAGGACGAGGATGAGACGATCGCCCTCACCGGGGACGAGCTGGACAACATCCTCAACACCGCGGAGATAACGGAGGAGGTCACCGAGGCGGGCGCCCCTGCGGAGGCGGAAACGGACATCGCCGTGGAGTCCGCGGCGGAAGAGCCATCCGGAGACATCCTGGGCTACGAGACGCCCGCGCCGGAACCCGTCGAGGCCCCGTTGCCGCAGATGGAGGAAGTCCTGGACATCCCGGAGGCGGAAGCAACCGACGAGACACTTGTCCTGGGCGATGAAGATCTTCTCCCCACGGACGGGAGCACGGCGTCGGCAGAAGAGCTGCCTTCCGACCTGGTCCTGGAGGAAGTCCCGCTGGAAGATGGCGCCGAGTCCGCCGTTGCCGAGACGCTCCCCGAGATCGACCTGGAGGGCGTTCCGGAGATCGAGGCGGAGCCCGCGGCCTCGCCGGCGGCGGAAGAAGAGGAAAGCGAGACTATAGACCTGGAGACGCTGGACCTGGGTGAGGAACCCAGGGTCATCGATGCGGTTCCCGAACAGGTGGAGGAGGTCACGGACCTCGAGGTCGAGGAAGCGGCGCCGCTGGAAGCCGATGAGGTGACCGAGCTTGGAACTGAAGAGGTCGCTGAGCTTGGAACTGAAGAGGTGACCGAGCTCGGAACCGAAGAGGTGCTCGACCTGGGGACCGAGGAAATACCAGAGCTCGCGTCCGGGGAGGTCACGGAGACCGAGGAGGCACCGCTGGAGGCCGCGGCAGACAGCGAGCTTCCCGAGGTGGACCTGGAAGCCCTGGCCGCGGAGGCAGAGGACCTCGAAGACGAGGTGCCGGAGGCCCCGCTGGTGGAGGACCTGGAAATCGGAGAGCTGGAGGCCGTTGCCGACGAGAGCGCCGCAGCAGCGCCCCAGAAGGAGATCGAAATCAGCTTCGAGGCTGACCTTGCCGAGGAGCCGGAGGCGGCAGCCGCCGCCGAGCCGGAGGAAATCCTGGAGATGGAGGAGATCCCGGAGGCGGAGGAAGCCGCGCCGGCGGCCGGCGCTTCGGCCCCCGCGGCGGCGAGTGCTTCCGGCATCCCTGACAACCTCAAGGATGAGATCCGCACGGTGCTGAAGTACATGGACCATCTCCTGGAAGCGCTCCCGGACGAGAAGATCCAGGAGTTTGCCAGCTCCGACTATTTCGTGATGTACAAGAAGCTGTTCGAGGACCTCGGACTAGGCGAGTAAATGGGCCTCCTTCGCAGGGCGGCCACAGCTTCGACCCGGGGCGAGCCTCCATCCCACCCTCCGGGCACTGTCCTCGCCGAGCCGCCGCGCCCCCGAGGCCCGGGGCTGCTCCGCCGGAGTCTCAAGGCTCGCGAAAACCTGGCGCCCGCTCAGCCCAAGTCCCCAGTAGAGCCCGCGGAGACGTTCCCGCCACCACTCGCTGACACAGACCAGTTGCAGGAGAGCGAGAAACCGACACGGCTTGCCATCGAGCTTGCCGGAGAGGAGACCCTCGAGGTCTCCCTGCCTGTCCGCGTGGAGGCTGAGCCCGCAGCGCCCGAACAACCGGCGGCGCTCGTCCCCGTGCCGGAGACTGCGGCGCCTCAGCGCGGGCTGGCGGAGGTCACCGAGGAAGTGCAGGCCGCCATCGCAGCGCTCCGGCCGGGCATCGAGCTGCCCTCCCGGCTTTTCACCGCGCTGGGAGCTATCCTGCGGATCCGCAAGGGAGCCCTCCTTCTCTACGATGCCCTTCGCCTCGTGTTCGCGCCATGGGCCCAACGAGGGTTCGACCAGACCACGCGTCACCGGATGCGCATTCCCCTCGGCGCCAACGAGGCATGGAACGCTCTGGCCAACGGCAGCCCCATTCTCCTGAGCGGCGCACCGGCCCTCTCCGCGTTCCAACCCTATTTCTCGTCCCGGGAGTTCGCCTCCGTAGAGAAGCTGTTCCTCGTTCCGCTGGTGTCGGAGTTCAAGCTCGTGGCCGTGCTCCTGGTCACGGACCTCGAGTCTCCCCTCGCCTCCGAGCAGGAGCTCATGGAGTGCCTTGCGCGCGCGGCGGAGGCCGGCGCCCCGCGGGTCCAGGAGGCGCGCGCGGCCAGGTCTGCCGGCACGGAGGCCGTTCGCGCCGAGGCGGCGCCTCCCCGGGACGACATGAGCCAGCTCCTCGCCTTCCTTTCCGGCCGCTCCAACGTCCAGCTCGTTGCGCTGTCCCTGGAGGACCTCTCTCGCGAGATCCTTGCCGCCCACGAGGACCTCGATCCGTTCCGGCTGCACGAAGACCTGCAGTTCTTCCTCGGCTCGTTCATCTCCGACATCGGACGGGCGCTCACCGTGAAACCCGGCCGGTTCACCCTCGCCCTCGCGGAGGGGACCGACCTCGGTCTCGACCTGTTCGCCCACCAGCTCACGATGTTCCTGGACGGGCTGTTCGGATACGGGTCCCGCGCCGCCGCCGCGCCCGGGGCCGAAGGGGAAGAAGCCACGGCCGGCCCCGGTGCCGGCGGCAACCGCCCCGGCGCGGCCTACGCGAAGATCCTGAAGACAGCGAGCTGGCCTGCTGACGGGCAGGACCTGCGCGTGCTCGTGGAGTCACTGTCCTCCTGATCCGCCATGGTGGAGGTGTTCACGGCCAGGTCCGGCGCCCTCTCCCTCAAGGTGGACGGCGTGGCGATGCATTCTCCGTACGATCCCGAGCGGGAGGCAGCGAGGTTCGTGCAGCAGGCCCTTGGCGCGGACCCGCCGTCCGCCGTGATCGTCCTCGGGGAATCCGTGGGTCACCTCGTGGACGCCGTTGCCCGACAGCGACCGTCCGCCCTCCTGCTCTCCGCGCTGTACTCCTCCGAGATCGCCGCGGCATCCCGGCCCCCGCGCGTGCCATGCTGGTCCCCCGACACCGGAATGTCCTTCGGCTCGTTCCTCCGTCAGCACCTGGGAGAACTGCAGATCGAAGGCCTGCGGGTCATCGAGTGGCCCCCCTCCGCGCGAGCGTTTCCGGAAGTATCCCGCGCCTGCAACGAAGCCGTGCGGCAGGTGGTCCAGGAGCTGAACGGAAGCCTCGTCACCACGGTTTCCGCGGGACGCCTCTGGCTTCGCAACTGCGTGGCGAACTTCATGGGAGTCGAGAGGGCGATGACGGGGCCGCTGTGCACCCCTGGCCGGGCCGTTGTCATCGCCGCGTCCGGGCCATCCCTGGAGGATTCCATCGGTCTCCTTCGCGAGCTGCGCAACCGCTTCGACCTCTGGGCGCTCCCCTCGGCGTGCCCGGCGCTTGCCGGGTCCGGCCTGGAGCCCGACCTCGTTGTCCTGACGGATCCCGGCTTCTACGCGATGCATCACCTGCATTTCGCGCCGCCGCGCGTCCTGGCCATGCCGCTGTCCGGCGCGCGGGGCTCGTGGTCCCTTCCCTCCCGGCCGGCAGTCGTTCTGCTGGAGCAGCCATTCGCGCATGAACAGGCGTTCCTGAACGCCGTCGGCCTGCCGGCGCCGCCGCGTGTCCCGCCACACGGGACGGTGGCGGCCACCGCCATCCAGCTTGCCCTGGACGCGGCCAGCGGGCCGGTCCTCCTGGCCGGCCTCGACCTGTGCGAGCGCGACCTGCTTTCCCACGCCCGGCCCAACGCATTTGACACCCTGCTGAGCCTGCAGTCCTCTCGGACGGCGCCGCACACCGGCCTCACGTTCCAGCGCGCTCAAGGCCTCGGTTCAAAGGTCGATGCGGGAGGCGCACGCCTCACGCCGGCCCTGCGCACGTATGCCGGCTGGTTCGATGCCGCGTTTGCCGGACATGAAGGGCGCCTGTACCGCGTTCTGCCCACCGCTGTGCCTGTTGCCGGTGCGGCGGGGCTCTCCCTTGAGGCTTCGCGCCGCCTGTTGGCCGGTGTTCCGGTCGGGCGGGAGCACGGCGGGCCACGGCAGCCCGGCGCTCTTCCGAGTGCCCCCCAGCGACGCCACGCCGCGCTCGGAATCCTGGAGTCCTGGGCCCGCGAAGTCGGGGAAGCGCGGGCCGCGCTGAAGGTCGGCGGGCAGCCGTGGGACGCCTCCCGCTTCCCGCAGGCGGTCGAGCTCGCGTTCCTGTCGGCACCGCGACGCTTGCTCGATTCACTTCGCCAGGCGCGGCGGGGTGACGAGGACTCGGCCCGGCGCGCGGCCGGGGAGACCTTCTCGGAAACGAGCCAGTTCCTGGAGGCTCTGGCAGGCAGTGTTCGTGGCTGAGACGGCACGACTGGAAAAGAACCTGCTGCTCCTGCAGGCTCGGGACCCCGGGCTGGCGGCCGCCGTCCGACAGGCGCCGCCGGATCCAAGGTTTGTCTTTGTTTCCGCCCGAAACGGGATGAGCGTGCCGGCGCTCCGTTCGCCGGCCGGCTCGCATCCTCTGCATTCTCTCTACGATCCACGCCAGGAGGCTTCACGGCTCGCCGAGTCCTGCAGCGGCGCCGGCTGCTCCGTGGTCTTCGGCCTGGGCGCGGGCCTTCACGTGGACTCCATGCTGGCCGAGCCGTCCCTTCAGTCACTCGTCGTCGTGGAGAAGGACGCCGGGGTCCTGCGGTCCCTCATGGAGGGCGCGGATTTCTCCCGGATCTTTGCGGATCCGCGGGTGCGGATCGTTTGTGGGTTCGGAGAGCTGCCTGGCGCGATTGCCGCGGCCTGGCGGCCCGCGCTCGTCGGCGCCCTGAAGACGGCCTCCCTCCGGGCCTGGTGCGACCGGGAACCGGAGTTCTTCCGTGGCGCGACGGCCGCGTTGCAGGAAGCCGTGGATTCCGTGCGCGCCGACTATGGCGTGCAGTCCCATTTCGGCAAGCGCTGGTTTGCCAACATGATCCGCAACCTGCCGCTCCTGAGGCCTGCCCCGGCCCGGCCGTCGATCTCTGCCGCGGCCGTTACCGGCGCCGGGCCCTCCCTGGACGTGCAGGCAGGCCGGCTTGCCTCCGCGCGCGCCGGCAGTTTCCTCCTGGCAACCGACACGTCGCTTCCGGCGCTCCTCCAGCGGGGGATTGTGCCAGATGCGGTCCTGTCCATCGACTGCCAGATCTACG
>DASRZR010000353.1:0-4420 GCA_035686185.1 Spirochaetia bacterium
GCCGGGTCCCGCGAGCCTGGCATCCGCGCCGAGTGGGACCGCCCACCGTGTAGCAGGCCTCTGCACGGTGTACCAGGCACTGCCCTCCCGCCGTCCGCTCCGCGGCCGGCTGCCGGGCCTCCGCACGGTGTACCGTGCTACGGGATGTAGCCTAGCGGCTAAGGCGCCTGCTTTGGGAGCAGGAGAGCGGTGGTTCGAATCCACTCATCCCGAAAAGAACCATGTGGCGGCCAGGACGCGGCGACACCGCGGTCTGCCGCCTCGACCCGGCGCGCGGACATGGCCTCAGCGGCGCTGGGAGGATTCGGGCCCGGCGAACCAGTAGACGTAGCTCAAGGATGCCTGGGCGGTGAAGAGCCGCAGTGCGTCATGGGTCGTCTCAGTCGACGTGCCGTTTCGAAGCGCGTTTACCAGCGTGTCCACGGGAATGCCTGCGCTCAGCCCGATGGTGCTGTTCCCCAGCTTCAGGTCGAGGGACACTTTCGCGTTGAAGCCCACCGCGTGGTAGTCCTCGTAGCTGGGGTCATCGAGAAGCCGCGACGGGCTCACATTCATCACGTCCACTCCGCCGCACAGCGCAAAGCGAAACACCCACAGGTCGACGCAGAGCCCGACGTCGAAGTACCCGTAGAGCAGGCTGCCGAGCTCCCACTGGCTCACCCCAACGTCGATCAGCAGGAGCGAAGGCTTGTACCTCAGCGTGACCCCCCAGAACAGGAACTCGGTGTACTGCGGCTCCATCCCGTAGGAGTCGTAGGAGTCGTAACTCTCCGCCGCCAGGGCGGGGGGAAACGCCGTGGTTATTCCGATCCCCACCTGTGCAGACCCCGCGGCGGCAATCGCGGTGAGCAGGACCATCACGGTCAACGTTCTTTTCATTCCAACCGCGCCTTTCCGGGAGGAATCCGTCCCGAGCGGATGGGCCTCATGCTCAAAGCTCAGGGGAAGAACGACATCCAGTAGACGTACAACCGCGTGTCAGAGGTAATGGTGAAGGTGTCTCCCGACTGGTACAGATGGCCGCTGCCGCCGGGATCCGTTTTCCAGCCCGGCGTCCACCAGGGGCCGTCCTTTTGCAGGAACCCGGTGTTGGGAAGCACGGTCACCGTGTCGCCTTGAGCGTAGACCGTGGGGCCGGCAGGAACCGTTCCCGACGTCGCACCGTTGGCGTCGTAGGTCAAGGTGCAGTACGGAACCCATCTCGCATACAGGGTCAGGTTCGACGATCCCATGCTGAAGACGGATCCCGCCGCGCGCGTCGTGCCCGTGCCGTCCGCGCTCGTATTCCACCCCCGCATGGCGAGGTCCGGCCGGGCGAGCCCGCCGGTGTTGGCGAGGGCGGTCACGGAGTGCCCCTGGGGGTAGTACATCGGGTCCAGCGGGACGCTGCCGGAGGCCGCCCCATTGGCGTCATAGGTCACGGTGAACGCGGGTACCCACGTCGCGAACAGCGTCACGTTGGAGGATCCCATCTTAAAGGTCTGGCCCTGGTTGTACAGCGTGCCGCTGCCGCCCGCGTCCGTGTTCCAGCCGTCAAAGCCCAGCGGCGGATTGGCCAGGCCGCCGCTGTTGCCCTTCACGGAGACCCACTCCCCTTGCAGATAGGACGTGGTGTCGACCGGAACGCTTCCCGCGGCTGGACCGTTGGCGTCGTACGTCACGGTGTAGGTCGGAAGGACCGTCCACATCGCGTAGAGGATCACGTCCGAGGTGCCCATGGTGAAGGTCTGTCCCTCGGTGTACGTGGTGCCGCTCCCATCCGCCCTCGTGTTCCACCCGGTGCAGGCGCGGCCATACCACGAGAGCGTGTTGCCCTGTACCGTCACGGTGTCTCCGCGCACGTAGCGGCCGTAGTCGCCGGGAACCGTGCCGCCCGGAGCGCCGTTGGCGTCGTACGTCACCCGGTGCTCGGTGACGCCTGCCTGCGCGTCCTTGAGGCGGTCGAGCACCACGGCAGGGTCAGGGCAGCCGCACAGCCCGGCCACGAGTGCGAGAGAGAGCGCCGCCAGGCAGACGCCAGGGACGTTCCTGTTCCTGCCTATCGCTGCCATGTGACCACCTCCCGCCGGGCTCGGGCCGGCAGATCGCAGGACAACCCGATCATGGCACCCAGGCCGCGGTAGAAGCTCAGCAGGTCCTGGTAGGAGACTCCGAGGGTGAGGCGCCACGGGCCGGGAAGGAGCACCAGCCGGACGTCCGCGGAGAGCAACGCATTCCCGCCGGATGTGCCGGGATCGTTCAAGATACAGCCGAATGCCCCACCCGAGACTCCCGCGGATGCGGAAAGCCACGGAAGCAGGTCGACTCTCAGGCCGACTCCAAGGGCCGCCGTGAAGACCGAGACCGACAAGGTGACGAGGTTTGCCGCCTCCTCGTGGAAGCCGACCTCGCCGCTGATATACACCCACCTCAGGAACGGCAGCCGATACTCCATCCCGGCAAGCAGCCCGGCTCCGACCTCGAATACCGGCTGGCTCTCTTCCAGGGGAACGTCCATCACGGTAGTCAGCTTCAGGGAAAGGGGGGAGAAGGACTGGCCGTCGCGGGCCTGCGACTCCGCAGCAAGCGCGGGGCAGGGAACCTTCCCGGCGTAAAGCAAGCCCGGGAGGACAAGAATGACCACCCCCGCAAGCACCTTTTTCATGGGCGAACCTCGTCGCCGCCGACCCACGTTTCTTCTGTGTGCAGTATAGCATGCCCTGCAAGCGGCACGCCCCCTGGACTGCCAGGGCCGTGGTTACCTTGCTTCCGCTGATTCCGTCTGATACGCTGTGTTCCGTTCGAGGAGGGTAATTCCTCTTCCTGCAACGAAAAGACCGAGGCGGGTAAGCGCCCCTCATACCTCGTGACAACGAGGCCCCAGCGCAACGACCAGGAGGCATGATCGATGAGTCACCTTATCGCCAGGACCGAATCGGCCTACGACTACCCGCTCCTGATCAAGAGTCTCCTGAGAGCCCCGGTGGCAAGCAATCCCGACCAGGAGATCGTCTACCGCGGTACCGTCCGTCTCACGTACCGTCAGCTCATGGAGAGGATCCGCCGCCTGGCCTCGGCCCTGGTGTCCATGGGGATCAAGCCGGGGGACACCGTGGCGGTGATGGATTGGGACAGCCATCGCTACCTGGAGTGCTTCTTCGCGGTCCCGATGATCGGCGCCGTCCTGCACACCATCAACGTCCGCCTGTCCAGCGAGCAGCTGGTCTATACCATCAACCACGCGGAGGACAAGCTCATCATCGTCAACTCGGAGTTCCTCCCCATCCTGGACCAGATCCACGGCCGCATGGACACGGTGAGCAAGCTCGTCCTGATCGACGAGAGCGAGACCCTCCCGACGTCCAGGTTCGAAGGCGAATACGAGTACCTGCTGGCCGCCGCAACGCCGATGGCCGAGTTCCCCGACTTCGACGAGAACACGCGCGCCACCACCTTCTACTCCACCGGCACCACGGGAATGCCCAAGGGGGTGTACTTCAGCCATCGACAGCTGGTCCTGCACGCGCTGGGGACCATCGCCTCCCTGGGGACGGCGGTGTCGCAGGGACGCTTTCACCGGGAAGACGTGTACATGCCCCTCACGCCGATGTTCCACGTCCACGCCTGGGGAATCCCGTACGTGGCGACCATGCTGGGCGTGAAGCAGGTGTACCCCGGCAAGTACATCCCCGAGACGCTGCTCAAGCTGCTCGTCCAGGAGAAGGTGACCTTCTCCCACTGCGTGCCGACCATCCTGAATATGCTGCTTTCCAGCCCGGCCGCTGCCAACGTGGACCTGTCCCACTGGAAGGTGCTGATCGGCGGGGCGGCCCTGCCCCGGAGCGTGGCCATCGCGGCGCTCAAGCGCGGAATCGACGTGGCCGTGGGGTACGGGTTGTCGGAGACCGGTCCCGTGCTCACCATCAGCCAGTTGAGCACGGAGCAGCTGAAGCTGGGCCTGGAGGAACAGGCGGAGCTGAGATGCCGGACCGGCTCTCCATTCGCAATGGTGGACGTGAAGGTAGTGGACGAGAACGGGGCCGAGGTGCCCCGGGACGACTCGACGGCGGGAGAGATCGTGGTCCGCGCCCCGTGGCTTTCCCAGGGCTACCTGAAAGACGAGACCAACTCGGAGCGGTTGTGGGCGGGCGGCTGGCTTCACACGCAGGACGTTGCAAGCAGGAACGCTGCCGGGTCCATCCGCATCACCGACCGCCTGAAGGACATCATCAAGGTCGGCGGAGAATGGATCTCTTCCCTCTCCGTGGAGGACGCGCTGTCCACGCACCCGGCGGTGGCCGAGTCCGCGGTGATCGGTCAACCTGACCTGAACTGGGGGGAGGTCCCGCTGGCCCTCGTGGTGCTGAAAAAGGACCAGAGCGCCACGCCCGGCGAGCTTGCCACCCACGTCAAGAGCTACGCGGACAGCGGGGTGCTCCCG
>DASRZR010000354.1:0-2576 GCA_035686185.1 Spirochaetia bacterium
AGGCCAAGGGACGGCGCCACTTCGTGCGGGCGCGCTGCTCCGATCCCCGCAAGGCCTCCTTCAACGTGACGGTCCGCAACACGCACCTCACCGGCACCATCGTGGATATCAGCGTGGCGGGCATGAGCTTCCGCCTGGACAAGACCGTCCACCTCCGGCCGCACGAGCTGTTCGAGGACCTCCAGCTCCGGCTTCGCGGCACGCTGTGCCGGCTGAGCGGAATGCTGGCAGGGGCGGTGCGGGGAGACTCCGATCGGCAGCTCCTGCTGTTCAAGACGCCGCTCACGGGGGAGGTGCGCGCCAAGATCCACCGGTTCATCTTCCTCTCCCTCCAGGAGGAGATGGACGAGTTCGTGCGCACGCTGAAGACCTGAGGCCGGATACTTCCCTATCCATCCTGGATACTCCGGTATCCAGATTCCCCCGATCCCGCACACCGCGCTGATCTCATCGCCATACCGATATTTCATTCTCCGGTAATGACCTGTGGTGATACCCCGGACGCCGCCGGCAACTGGCATATCGATTGCAATATGACGGTCTGGTTGTAAACCATTTCCAAATCACGTGAGGAGGTTTTCAGATGAAGAGACTGCTCGTCGTTCTCATGGCGGTCGCTCTTGTCGCGATGGTCGCATCCCCGATCTTCGCGGGCGGAACGGCCGAGAAGAAGACGTTCACGATCGGGTTCATGCCCGGCGTGGCAGACCCGTTCTATTACACCATGGAGCGCGGCATCCGGGCCAAGGCCAAGGAGCTCGGCGTGAACGTGGTGGTGGGCGACTACCCTGACCAGTGGGGCCCCGAGAAGCAGGTCCCGAACCTTCAGGCGCTCATGGCCAAGGGCGGCATCGACCTGTTGCTCATTGCCCCCACGTCCACCACGGCGCTCGTGGCGCCCCTGAAGGCCATCTCGGACAAGGGCGTTCCCATCATCACGGTGGACACGTTCCTGGGAGACGGAGACTACTCCAAGGCCAGCGACTTCAGCTTCCCCCTGGCCTACATCGGCACGGACAACACGCTCGGCGGCAAGCAGGTCGCGGAGCACCTTGCCAAGCTCGTCGGCGAGAAGGGCAAGGTCTACATGGTGAGCACCAACCCTGACGTCTCGTCCGTCAACGGCCGCGTGGACGGGTTCAAGCAGGGCATCGCGGAGTTCCCCAACATGCAGCTTGTCGGCCTCGACTACTGCCTGGACAACCAGCAGAAGGCCATGGAGCAGACCACGGCGGCCCTCCAGAAGAACCCGGACATTGTCGGCGTGTTCGGCGTGAACGTGTTCAGCGCCCAGGGCGCGGCCCAGGCCGTGAAGAACGCCGGCCTCGTGGGCGCGGTGAAGGTCGCCTCGTGGGACGCCACCCAGACGCTCATTGACGCCCTGAAGGCGGGCGACATTGACCTTGTGCTCGCCCAGCTTCCCGCGGAGATCGGCTCCCTGGGTGTGGACGCCGGCTACAAGTTCCTGAGCGCCAAGACCATGCCTCCCAAGAAGATCATCCCCGGGTTCCAGTTCTTCACGAAGGACAACGTGAACAGCCCGGACATGCAGCAGTACGTCTATTCCAAGTAATCCAGAGGTGGGCCGGCGCGTGGCGCCGGCCCTTTTTCTGCCTTCTCCATTCAATTGCCGGCCGCGGGTTGGCGGTGTAGTATCGGCCGGGTAGCGCGTCAGCCGGAGGAAGGGGTCCAGGAGCATGGGGGACAGAGTCAGCGCACGGAGTCACTCCGGGAGAGCGCCATCCGCGGGCCTGTCCCTGCTGGGGCGCAACTGGGCATTCGCGTTCCTGTTGATCACGCTCGTGGTCTTCTCTTTCACCGGCAAGAACTTCCTCGCCATCAACAACTTCCAGAACATCGTCCACCTCGCCACCACCGGGCTGCTGCTGGCCTGCGCGGAGACTTTTGTCATCATCACCGGCGGGATCGACCTTTCCGTCGGTTTCGTCATGGGCCTGTCCGCGGTTGCCTCCTCTTCCACCATGCAGCAACTCTACGCGGCGCACTGGTCTGGCCCGGCCAGCGTCCTCGTGGGGCTGGCGGTGGGAATGGCAGCGGCGCTTGCCAGCGGCCTGGCAGCCGGGATCCTGATTGCCCGCTACCGGGTGCCGCCGTTCATCGCCACGCTGGGCACGCAGGGCATCGCCATTGGCGTGACCTACCACATCTGCGGCGGCTTCCCCGTGTGGTACCTGCCCCCGGGCCTCACGGACATCGGCAATGCCTACGTCCTGTACATCCATCCCGCCAGCGGCGCCTGGAGCTTCTTCTCCCGACCGGCCGGGATAGCGGCCAACCAGGTGAAGGAGCTGGTGCGGCTCGTTCCCGTCTCCTTCATCCTGATCATCGTGTTCCTGCTCGTGCTGTGGCACCTGCTGCGCAACACGCGCTTCGGCCAGCACACGTACGCCATCGGCGGGAGCATGGATGCCGCCGTGCGGGCGGGGATCGACACCCGCCGACACCTGGTGAGCATCTACGTCCTTTCCGCCGCCCTGGCGGGCCTCGCCGGCCTCGTGGACCTGTTCCAATCCGGCACCGGCAACTTCACGACGTTCGGCGCGCAGCTGGAGTTG
>DASRZR010000355.1:0-5759 GCA_035686185.1 Spirochaetia bacterium
AGCCGGAACACCAGCGGCACACCGCAGATCACGGGGCTCGTGGCGAGCCCGAACACCTCCTGGATACGCGCCTCCACCGCGGGTTCCGTCCCCTCGTAGTCGATCTCCCTCATCGCGCCGGTGGGCAGGCGCACGGAGACCGGCGCAAGCTCGTCGATCCGGCCCACCCGCCGCCGGGCAAGATCTGAAAGCGCCGAAGAGAGTCCACCGGCGCCGATCACCTGGGCCCCATCCGTGCGCAGGTGCGGCACCAGCCATTCGCTCGCCGTGGAGACCAGCGCCGCGTCGGAGCAGTCCCCGGCCACGTCAGGACGGACGCGGGACAGGAACTGAAGCCGGCACAGAAGCCTCCGCGACTGGTTGTTCCAGGGCAGCATGGCGAGCCCCTTCTGCCCCAACTCCCGGAGGAACGACTCCACCACCACCTCGGGGCCGGGGCGCTCGGGCCGCTCGGTGAGGACCAGGCGGCCGGCCCGTCGCACGAGGACTCCGCGCGGCACCAGCCCTTCCCACCGGACCTCCAGTGTCTCCGAGGCGGCCGAGGCCAGCGTGCGCTGCGCCTGCTCGCTGGTGACCGGCGCGGCCAGCCGGATGGTGCCGCTCGATTCTCCAGGGTCCGCGTCCAGCGCCACGATCCATGCCGTGTTGGCCGCCGTGGCGTTTGCCCCCCGCCCGGGGAATGCCGCGGCGCGGCCGGTGACCAGGCGGTAGGTCCCGTCCGGTTCCCGGCGGGCCAGCCGGTCCGCAAAGGCGGCGGCCAGGAGCTCACCCGCGCCTCGCTCCTGGTCGGCGGTCCATGCCGGCGCGGTGGGGGACTGGCCCGCCGTGGTACTGGGCAGCCTCCGCAGGATCCGGCTCATCTCGGTCTGCACGGAGCCCCGCCAGGAAGGGGAGCCGCCGGCACCGGAGCGCAGCGCCTCCAGCCGGAGCCGGAAATCAGGGTCGCGCTCCACGCCGGACCCGTCCCGTTCCTGCAGGATCGCCGCGCAGGCAGCCGCCATCTCGCGCTGTCCCGCATCGGCGCCACGCAGAACGAGCACCCCGAGGCGCGGGGCAAGCCCGAGGCGCGCGACGGCTTTGCCCATGGGCGTGGCGCCGTGCTCGTCCACAAGCCCGAGCATGACGAGCACGTCGCGCGCCTGCGCCCAGGAGGGGGCGGCCGGCGTGTCCAGCCAGGTAAGCGCGTCCGGCTCCCGGGCTCCCCACAGCGCGCACTCCAGGACGAGGCCCGACAGGTCGGAACGCATGATCTCGGGGTCCTGCCGGGGCACAAGCGCCAGGGACTCCGGCCAGAAACGCACGCACAGGCCGGGACCGAGTCGGCCGGCCCGGCCACGCCGCTGCTCCGCGGAGGAAGCGCTCACCGTCTCCGTGACCAGCCGATCCAGACCCGTGGCATGGTGAAAGCGCGTGAGCCGCGCCCGGCCCGAATCCGCCACGGTGGAGATCCCGGGCACCGTGAGGCTGGTTTCCGCGATGGACGTGGCGAGGATGATCCGTCGTTTTGCCCCGGCCTCCGACGGGAGGATCACGCGCCGCTGCTCTTCCAGGCGCATCGTTCCGTGCAGGGGCAGCACGACGCCGCGGGCACCCACCGAGGCCGCGCAGCGGCCGGCCACGCGCCGGATCTCCGCCACGCCGGGAAGGAACGCAAGGATGCCGTCCTCCGTCTCGCCGAACAGCCGGGCCAGCGCGTCCGCGAAAGGCTCTTCCCAGCGCTGTTCCCGGATCGGCTCGTGCACCACCCGGACCGGGTACAGCGTCCCCGGGCAGTGCAGGGACGGAGCCGGGTCCGCCGGTCCTGATCCCAGGAGGGCGGACACGGGTCCGACGTCCAGCGTGGCCGACATGGCCAGGATTGCGAGGTCGGGCCGCGCGCGGCGCACCTCGCACGCCAACGCCAGGGCGAGGTCAGCGTGCACGGACCGCTCGTGCAGCTCGTCGAAGATCACGAGGCCCACGCCCTGCAGGAGCGGGTCCTCCTGGATGCGCCGAGTCAGGAGCGCCTCGGTGAGCACTTCAATGCGCGTCTCGGCGCTGACGCGCGCCGAAGCGCGCACCCGGTAGCCGGCGCGTCGGCCCACCGGCTCGGACAGGAGCTCGGCGATCCGGGAGGCCACCGCCACGGCCGCCAGCCGGCGCGGCTCCAGCATGAGAATGAGGCGCCCGGCCAGCCAGGGCTCATCGAGAAGATAGGGAGGGACAAGGGTGGACTTGCCGGCGCCGGGCTCCGCGGTCAGCGCAAGCGCGCCGGCGTCCCGCAGGGCGCGGGAAATCTCCGGCAGGAACGGAACAAGCGGAAGGCCGGTCCGGGAGAGATCGATCACGCCCCGATCATGCGCCGGCCGCGGGCAGAGCGTCGAGCCGCGCGTCCACCATGCGCCGCTGTCGGTAGCGCACCAGGGGGAAGCCCTCCAGGGAATCGAGCCCGCTTCCCACCTGCGGCGGTGAATGCGCGTCTGAGGCGGGAACCAGCGGAAGCCCGAGTGACCTCATGCGCGCCACGATGGCGTCTGACGGGTACGGCTCACCGATCGGCTTTCGCGCGCCGGACATGTTGACCTCCGCGCTCATGCCCCGGCGGAGGCAGTCACGGATGATCGCGTCGATCTTCTCCGCGTGAGTCTCCTCCAGCGGGAAGCCCGGCTGCTTGATCAGGTCCAGGTGCGCCACGCAGTCGAACAGCGCCGTCTGCACCCCGCGGTGCACCGCCGCCAGGTAGTCGTCGTAAATCCGGGCGAGCGGCCGCTCATCGCCGCTGAAATCGAACACCCACCGCGGGTCCGGCCATTCCCGAACGAAGTGCACGGACATCAGAACGAAGTCCAGCGGGTAGTCGGAGAGGAACTTCTCCAGGTACGGCTCCGTCCCCGCCACGTAGTCCGCCTCCACGCCGGCAAGGATGACAAGCCCCGGCACCCGGACGCGGGTCTCTTCCACTTCCCGCAGGAACCGGGGGAACTCCTCCGGGTCCATGCGAAGCTGGCCATCGTACGCGCCGGGCCGGAACACCGGCAGCGGGATGTGCGGCGTGAAGCAGATCTCCGCAAGGCCGCGGCGCCGCGCGGCTCGGGCATACTCCTCCAGACGACCCGTGGCGTGGCGGCAGTAGTGCGTGTGGACGTGGTAGTCGTGCATGCGGCGAGCGCGGGCCGGGACCCGGGGGTCCTCCCTCAGCCCTCCCCCGCCGCGACCATCGCCACCCGTTCCTCCGGCGCGGCCACGGTCTCCAGCTTTTCCACGCGGCGGCGTTCCAGCAGGTAGAACGCGGCGGGCACGACGAAGAACGTGAGCACGGCGGACATCATGATGCCGCCGAACATCACGATTCCCATGCGCTGCCCGTACTCGGACCCCTGGCCGTGGCCGAAGATCAGCGGGAAGCTGATCACGAGCACGGTCATCGTGGTCATGACGATGGGGCGGAACCGCAGCTGGGCGGCCTCGATGAGCGCATCCTTGAACGGCATCTTGCCGATGCGCTCCACCACGAAGTCCAGGTACAGGATGGCGTTCTTGGCGGACAACCCGATGAGCATCAGCATTCCCATGAGACCGAAGATGTCCAGGCCGCCTCCCATGAAGTACACGAGCACCAGCGCGCCCACGAGCGCCAGCGGCACCGGGAGCAGCAGGTAGATCGGGTAGCGCCACGAGTTGAACTGCGCCGCCATGACGAGGTACGCGAGGAACAGGGCGAGCAGGAAGATGAGCGGACCGGAGGTGGCAAGCTGCGCCGCCAGGGCCGCGGGATTGAAACGCTGGTTCGTGGTCAGGCCCACGCCGTTTCCCAGCAGGCCCGCCGCGGTGAGCTGGGCGGTGAGCTGCTGCGTCATGGGCAGCACGGGCGGCGCGTTCGGCTTGAGGTTGATGTCCAGGGAGCCGGTGTACTGCCGGTTGTACCGGCTCACGCTCACCGGCGCCTGGTTCAGCGTGAAGGAGCCGAGCTGGCCGATCTGCAGCGTGGACTGAAACGTGGGGGAGTAGATGGGCAGGTCCAGCAGGGACTGCCGCCCCGACAGCGTGGTGGGGTCCGCCTGCACCTGGATGGGGTAGCTCAGGCCGCCGGTCACCACGTTGGAGGCCTGCGTGCCGGAGGCGAACGTCTGCAGGGACCCCGCGATCATGGCCGGCGTGATCCCGGTCCCCTTCAGGCGTGCCGTGTCCGGGATGAAGTCATTCTCCAGGGACGTGTCCGAAAGGCTGGAGGAGACGTCCACCACGTTCGGATTGGTCTGCAGGTTCTGGATGATCTTGTTGTTGCGGTCAATCAGCAGGGGCAGGCTGGGGGCGACCATGGCCAGCGTCAGCGAGGAGCCGAACCCGCCGAAGCCGCCGCCAGCGCTCACTCGGATCTCCGCGGACGGCTCGTTCTTGAACAGCGCCACGAGCTGGCCCCGGTAGCGCGGGATGAGCGCGAATACTCCCGCCCGCTTCTCAATCGGGATGAGCTGGATCACCATGGAAGCGGAGTTGCCCCCGGAGAAGATTCCCCCGACGCCGGCGGTGCTGGAGCCGACCAGCGTCTGCACCGTGTCCACCTCCGCCTGCCGGTACAGGAACGCCTCGACGCGACCGGCCCCCGCGTTCGTCACGGCCAGCGGCGTGCCGGGCGGATAGCGCAGGTTGATCTGCAGCGTTCCTCCATCCGTGGTCGGCACGAAGTTGAACGGGATGTGCGGCGCCACGAGCACCACGATCGCCACGAGGAACGCCACGCAGCCCGCGAGGACCCACGCGCCGTTTCGGATCACGCCGCCCAGGATGTGAGTGTAGTGGTCCCGCACCCACTCCAGGCCTGCCTCCGTAATGTTGTGAAGCGGGGTGGCAATTGCCTGCAGCAGCCGGATGACGTACGCCAGGAGTCCCAGCGCCACCGGGTACAGGACGATCCCGGGGAGGTAGTACAGCTTCTTCGTGATGACCCAGATCAGGATCAGCGCCACCACGCCGAACAGCAGGCCGAACGGCTTGCGCCAGGCGGAGAACCCCCACGTGATGGAGGCCGGAAGCGAGGCTACCGACTGGAAGAAGCCCTCCTGCTGGTTCTTCGACTCCGGGGTGAAGGCCAGCCGGACCGTGAGGAACAGCAGGGCCTCCAGCAGGGAGAAGGCCACGGCGGCGGCAAGGCCCAGGGAGAACTGGCGCAGGTAGGCGCCCACGAAACCGGGGATGAAGCTCACGGGCAGAAGCACGGACAGCAGGGACAGGGAGGCGGCTACCACGGCGCTGAACACCTCGCTGGCGCCCTTCAGGACGGAGTCCTTCAACCCGTAGCCCATGGCTCTGTAGCGTTCCACGTTCTCCGCCACGACAATGGAGTCATCCACCACGATCCCGATGGCGATGATGATGGCGAGCATGGACACGAGGTTCAGCGTGAACCCGGAGAGGGAATACAGCACGGGCGCCGCCGACAGCGCGATGGGGATGGCGAGGATGACCGAGAAGGCGGTGTTCAGCTTGCCCAGGAACAGGAGCACGATGATGGCCACCACGAGCGCGGTGATGAACAGCTCGTGGTAGGTGGCGTTCACCGATGCCTTGATGGGCCCCGTGGTGTCATTGCTGTAGGTGATCAGGTAGCCGGCCGGCAGCAGCGTGCGGCCCAGCACCTTGCGCACGCTGTCTGCCACCGCCACGGCGTTGGAGTCCGTGGTGCGCTGGATCGAGATGAGGAGCTGCGGCGTGCCGTTGACCCGGACGTAGTTGGCAGCCGCCGGCATGGAACGCACGGCGCCCACGTCCGAGACGGCGAT
>DASRZR010000356.1:0-3284 GCA_035686185.1 Spirochaetia bacterium
CACCGATCAGGATGGGCATGAAGAAGTTGCCGAAGACCGTCGGGATACCGGGGATGACCACCATGAAGATCATGATGATCCCGTGGAGCGTGAACATCGCGTTGTAGGCGTTGCCGGTCAGGAACTTGCTGTCCGGTGAGAGCATCTGGATGCGCATGAGCACGCCCAGGATCACGGCGATGGTGAAGAAGCTCAGGATCGCCGACATGTACAGGATCCCGATCCGTTTGTGGTTCGTCGATGTCAGGAAGTCCTTCAGGCCCGCCCGCGTGCCGTCGGGATTCATGTACCATAGATGTGCCGAGCCGTGACCGACGGCCCCGGCGTGAGATGCCATTCGTCCACCCTCCTTGAAGTCGCTGCAAGCACAAAATAATGGTGCGGGAAGGGAGACGACCACTACAAAACGAGAGAAAAATCGCGAGAGAGGGGCTTTGGGCGCCCCTGTCGTGACCAAAGGAGCGCCTAAGTCGTTACTTTAGGGAACCCTTACTTCCACTGCGGCAGCATGGACTGGACGTACGCGTACAGCGCGGAGGCCTGACGGTCCGAGAGCTGGCCGGGCGGAAACGCCGGCATGTCTCCCTCCGACCCATCCGGCATGTGCGGCGCACGGATGAACGTGACGAACGTGGCCTCCGTTGCCAGCTTCTGCGACTTCTTCAGTGGCAGCGCTGCCACGATGGCGTTGCCGCCTCCGGGATGGCAGGAGGAGCAGTTGGAGGCAAACACGCGTTGGCCGAGCGCGGCGGGGGAGGCTGCCGGGGCGGGCCCCGCGGCGGGTGCGGCCGCCGGCGCTGCCGCTTCCGTGGCCGGCGCAAACCCGCCGTACACCAGGCGTCCTCCGAACCAGCCCAGCCCCACCACGCCGATCACCGCCAGGGCATAGATGATCATCAGGGGCGCGGTACGGACTTCCAGCTCGCTTCCCACGATGATGCCGGCCCCGAGGAGCACCATCACGGCGCTGGCGAGGATCATCTTGTACTTGATGGGGGCTATCAGGGCTCCCTTGAAGAAGTGCAGCCAGTCGAAGACCCCGAACAGGATGGTGGGGAAGACGAACAGGAACGCCAGGATGGACACGTGGCGCGCCGTTACCACGAGGTTCTTGCGGCCGAACAGCACGGCCACCAGGAAGAAAAGGAAAGCGCCGACCACGAGGCCAATCGGGATGTGTGTCAGGGGAGCGTGGAGGGGGTCCGTGAATCCCGCGCGGGCCAGCAGGTCATACAGGCCATCCAACATGGGGCACCTCCGTTCGGTTCTATTTCAACGACTTCTCGTATGCCGCGATCTCCTGCCGCAGCCGGACCGCGGTGGCCGGGTCCGGCAGCCCGGTCCCCTGCAGCACCTGGTCGGCCCGCGATATTTCCTTTCCATAATAGGCGTCGTTGGCGTCAAAATCGATGGACACGGCCCCGCCCTGCACGGCCACGCCGGCAAAGATGCCGCGCGTTCGGGAGTAGGAGTATACCTCGGCCCGGAGGTCCGCGTCCGTCACGGCCGACGCCTCCCGACCGACGGCGCCGGCGGCGATGGACGCCGTCACGCCGAGCGTGGACCCGCCCTGGAGCACCTCATCCACGCTGCCCCGGGTACGGAAGAACAGGATGATGTCGGCGGACTGAATGCCCGCCTGCCAGCCCACGCTGCCCCCGGTCAGGGAGATGAACAGCGGCCGGCTCCAGGACCCGTCCGGGCCCCGGGTCACCAGCACGCCCCGGCCGCGCTGCACCCCCACGATGAAGCTCACGCGCTGGACGCGCGGTATCACCGCGATCCCGTAGGCCCGTTTCATCAACGCCGCGGGGACCTGGGAATCCGGCATCGCCGTGATCCCGTTGAACACGTCGATGGCCTGCTGGACGCGGTCCGCCTCGACCCCTTGCGCGCCGGCGGGGGTTGCGAGAGCCAGCGCCAGTGCGGCCAGGCACGCGCCACAGAGTCTGCGGAGCCTCACGCTGCCATCCTCCTCGACCCGGCAAGAGTAGCGCGCCCGGGGCCGGCCGGCAACGGGCCGGCGCTGCATTCAATCCCCATTTCTCCCGGGCCGATAATGTACCGAGGGGGGTTCGTGGCCGCTTTGCACGGCAGGCTCGGTCCTGCAGTCACTTCGTTCGTGCTCGTCCTTGCCGGCCTGGCGGTCCTCAGCACCGCGTCCCTGGTTCTGGACGTGTGTGGAGTCGGAGGACCGGCCGCGGCCCTCGGGGCGTTCCTGGCCGGGGGCTTCTCGTGGGCGGGCTTCTTCGTCCCCCTGTACCTTGCCGCCTGTGCGGGCATGCTCGTGTCCCCGGTCTTCCGCCAGCGCCGCGCCCTGCTCCTGATCCTCTCCATCATCCCGTTCCTCACGCTGAGCCTCCTGTTTCACGTGCTGACGGGCTCTCACTCGGCGCTCGTGCTCGTGCTCGTGGATGCCTTCGGAGCGGTGCCCTCCGCGCTGCTGCTGTTCTTCCTGCTCGCGCTGGAGATCATCTTCCTGGCCACTCTGCCGTACGGGATTCGTTTCAGCGATGACGGCAGCGGCCGCACCGGCGCACGGCTGGCCCTTCCCGCCATTGCCCCGGCGGCGCCGGAGGTGGAGGCTGTTGTCGTGGCCGATCCGCCGTGGTCCGTGGAAGAGCCGCCGACGCTCGCGCCGGTGGTCGCGCCCGCGCCCGTGACGGCCGCGGCGGACTCGGGGGAGGACGAGGAGACGCGTGCCGAGCCGCCTCAGCCCGCCGAGCCTCATGCCGAACCGGAGGTCGCCGAGCCGGAGCCCGAGATCGAGGAGCCGCAGCCGGAGCCGGCCACCCCCGCGGTCATCATCACACCGGGCCCCGAGCAGGAGGAGCTTCCGTTTCCACGGTCCGCCTCCCGCGCCTACACCATCCCCGTTCATCGGGTCCTGAAGAGCCGGGGGGACAACCAGTACTGGATCATCGACGAGGAGACGAAACAGGCCTCCCGAATCCTCACGGACGCGCTGAAGGAGTTCAACATAGACGCGGAGGTGACCGGCATCCGCAAGGGCCCGGTCATCACGCTGTTCGAGGTGCTTCCCGCGCCGGGCGTGCGCGTGTCCAAGATCGCGAACCTGGCGGACAACATCGCGCTGCGCCTGGCCGCGCCCAGCGTCCGCATCGTGGCGCCCATCCCGGGCCGGCACGCGGTGGGCATCGAGGTGCCCAACCGGGTGCGCTCCATCGTGTCGTTCAAGGAGATGATCTCCCTGGACGTCATGCAGAAGAGCCCGTACGAGATCCCGCTGGCGCTCGGCAAGGACATCCTGGGGGAAGCGCAGG
>DASRZR010000357.1:0-2308 GCA_035686185.1 Spirochaetia bacterium
GTCCTGGAGAACGGGGGCTACCACGTGCTGGAGGCAGGCTCGGGCGAGAGCGCCCTGCGGATCGTGGAGAGCGAGCGTGGCACCATCGACCTCCTGCTGACGGACGTAGTCATGCCGGGCATGGGAGGGCCCGAGCTCGCATCGCGCGTAGCGGGCCTGGTCCCGGCGGTGCGGACCCTCTACATTTCGGGCTACGGGCGGCCCGCCCTGGAACGACGCGGGGCCTTTTCCTCGGGCGCTCCCCTGCTTGGAAAGCCCTTCGACGAGGTCAGCCTGCTTTCCGCCGTCCGCGAAGTCCTGAGCGCATAGGAACCGGCAGCCGGCCAACCCCGCCCTCGACACCGGCGGCGCGGTGATATATCACGCCCCAACCCCGCAACGCGCGAGCCCGACCTGGCCTCTACCCGGGCCCAACCAGGCGTCGACCCAATCCGGCCCAGCCCAGCACCCACCCCACAGCCCATCCGGCGCTAATTTTCTGTTAGTCGATGTGGACGAATTGACTCCTCGCCTGCCGCGTTGTTTGATTACAACCCATCACGTAACGCATCCGGAGAGGAGGATTTCGATGAACGTCAAACGCGTGTTCGTTCCAATTGCGTGCGCCTTGTTCCTTTTCGCTGCCGCGGGTGTTTTCGCGGACGTGACGGGCTACGGCCTGGTGGAGTCCTTTGGAGGCGGCAAGATCGTGGTCCGCCTCGAGAACTCCACGGGCACATGGAGCGTGGACTCGGCCACCAGGATCACGGGAGGCATCGGCGTTGCCGACTGGGTCTATGTCAGCGTAGAGACCTCCGGGCACGTCAGGTCCATCAAGGTGGAAGAAGTCCCCACGTCACACAGCGGCGTGGTCAAGGAAGTCAAGGGCAACGTGCTGCTGGTCCGATCCGGCAACGGCCAGGAGTCCTGGAACGTGACGCCTCTCACCATCCTGGACGGGATCGATCGCGGGCAGTTCCAGATTGGTGACGAGGTGGCGGTGCGGCTGTACCGCAACCACAACCTCGCGGTCCTGAAGCTCATCAAGCGGGGTGTGAAGGTCTAGGCCTGCCCCCTGGACAGCGCCTGGCGGTGCCGCCAGCGGTACTGGGAGCAGCGGCGCCAAGGTGCCACCAAGGGTGCGGCCAGGCGGTCCAGGGTCCCGGGACTTTCAGGCGGCGCCGTGCGTCCTCAGCCGTGTATCCTCAATAGAAGCCGATTTCCCGGACGTCGATCAGCGCATCGAAGTCCTTCTTCGCGGCCACCACGGCAATGCTCTTGAGGCGGCTGGGGTTCAGCTTCCCCATCGTGCCAAAGTCTCCCTTTTCGAAGGCGGACCACGGGATGTCCACGGCCGTCCAGGCAGCGGTGACGCCGACCGGGGCGGCGTAGTATTTCCAGGGCAGCATCATGCCGGCCGTGCGGAGGTGAAGGAAATACGCGTCGCCGGTGCCTCGGACGACCACACGTACCCCGCGGTAGCGCGAGCCATCGAAGGGCGAAAAGTCGGAGCCCAGCACGAGCCTCACCTGGATGAACCCGCCGTTGTTCCTCGTCGAGACCGTGCCCGAAATCCGCAGGTACCGGTGTGCTTCCTCGGTGAGGACCTGGGAGCGCAACTCCGACACACCGCCCATCACCCGGTCCGAGAACCCTTCCCAGGCGGTCCCCAGTGAGGAGCGCTCGCCGCTGAAGTCGTCCAGCTCCTGGTAACCGGCCGTATTCTCCTGCGCCGGGCCTGCCGGCCTGGCCTGTCCGCCCAGGTTAGCAATCGCCGCGCATGCAATTATCGGAATCACGATGAGCCGTTTCGGGCTTGTCACTGCAGGCCACCTCTTCATTTCGTTTCGTGTTGTCGAGCATCAACATAACACGAAACGAGTTTCGAGGCAACGGGCGCGTCCCGCTCCTATCCCCGGCGAGACAAACCCTTGAAATCGACTTTCTTCTCTTCTCCCCGGACCAGCCGGCCGATGTTGGCGCGATGCGTGAAGACCGCGATCAGGAACGCGGCCGCGGCGAAACCCATTCGCCACGGATCGAACGGCGCTCCGAGCGCGCAGGCCACGAGGTAGAGCGCCGGCAGGGCGAGCGCGGCGGTGAGAGACGCAAGCGAAACTATGCGGCTCAACACCGCGACCACCAGGAAGCAGACAAGGCAGGCGGGTGCCAGTACCGGGAAGAGCCCCGCGGCGGCGCCGCCCAGGGTTGCCACTCCCTTGCCGCCTCGAAAGCCGGCAAAGACCGGAAAAACGTGCCCGGCCACCGCGGCGACAGCGCAGAATACGGCCCCTTCCGAGCCGGGGAGCGTGGCAATCCGGGAGACCAG
>DASRZR010000358.1:0-5586 GCA_035686185.1 Spirochaetia bacterium
GATGGTGGACGCGATGAGACGGCCTTCCTCGGCCGGCCCATCGCACTCGGTCACCTGCAGGCTCCTGCCGCCGGAGCGAACGGCACGCGGTTCCGGGAGGGCCGCCGAGCGCACGGGAGACACCACGGCAGCGGAGGCCGCCGCGATCGGTGCCGCGCACCGGTAGTTGCGCGCCAGGGAGAACGTCGCGCAGCCGACGTCCTGCGCGCACCGGAAGAACAGCCGGCGGTCCGAGCCGCGGAACGAGTAGATGGCCTGGTCCGGGTCACCGATGCAGAGCACGTCCCCGGCCCCGGCGCACAGGCGGCGGAGAAGCTCGTACTGCGGAGCGTTGATGTCCTGCAGCTCATCCACCGCGATGGAGCGCCACCTCTCGGGCAGGTCCATTTCCAGGGCACTCCTCACCAGGGAGGAGACATCCACCCCGCCCATGCCAGCCGCGGTCCGGGCGCAGCGGTTCATCAGGTCCGAAAGCTCGGCGTCCGGTTCCTCCATGCCTTCCCAGACCCTCTCCATGCGCTCGGAGAGCGCCTGCAGCCGGAAGAAGCCAGCGTCCGGCAGCAGGTGCTCGAGGATCGTTATTCGGTCTGAAGGCGAGAGCACGGTGGAAAGAGAGGGATCTGCTTCCCGGCGCAGCTCCCAACAGAGGGAGTGGAAGGTGGCAACTGTCACGCCCGCGGCGCCGGAGACGCGGTCCTTGAGCTCCCGGGCAGCGCGGTTGGTAAACGTCAGCGCAAGGGCCGGCCCGGGCACCCGACCAAGCCACGAGGCCAGCAGGCGCGTCTTTCCGGAGCCTGGCCCGGCCGCCACCAGGATGCGGCGCGCCCCGCTTGAAAGGATGCGCTCCTGGTCCGCGTCCAGCGCGCCGGCGGCCGTCGGGACTGGCATCGGCTCCCTGGCCTCCCGGCTCGTGGCTGGCACATGCGCAAAGTCCTTTTCTCGCTTCTTTCCCCGTCCCGGCAGGGAGAACAGCTCATCCTGTCCGCGCAGACGGGAAAGCTCTTCCTCGTCGAAGACCCGCACCACGCCGAACTCCCCGTCGTAGCCAGGCGTCGGACGGATCCGTCCTTCCCGCACGCGGCAGATGGCTTCTCCGAGCAGCGTGCCGTGCCGCCGGGCGATGTCCTCAACTGGCGCATCCATCAGGCACGCAAACTCGCTGCCGAACGAGCTGATGAGCCGCGCGTACAGCCCGGCCACCGCGCGTGAGCCGGCGCCCGTTCCCGTCAGCTCGGAAAGCACCTCCGGAAGCGGAACCTGGGAGCGGAAGGTCTCTGCCGGCCGCGGCGCCACGGGCTCCCTTCGGTCGGCAAGGTCCAGGACGCGGCTCAGCACCCCGACGGTGAGCGGCTTCCCGCACACGGGGCAGGCAGCCTTGCTCCTCGCGGTCTCCGCAGGGTCCATGCACACGCCGCACTTGCGGTGGCCGTCGTAGTGGTACTTGCCTTCCTCGGGGAAGAACTCCACGGTGCCCAGAAAGCCGGCACCGGTGCGAAGGGCAGCACTGAGGCCATCCCACGTGGGCTCCGTGTCCAGCAGCGTTGCCTCCCGTCCCAGGTTGGGAGGGGAGTGAGCGTCGGAGTTGGAGACAAGGCGGTAGCGGTCCAGCGCGCTCCATCGCCAGTTCATTGGAGGGTCGGAGGAGAGGCCGGTCTCCAGCGCCACGATGTGAGGCGTCAGGTCTTCGAAGCAGTCCTCGATCCGGTCAAAGCCGCTCTTTGAGCCGAACAGGGAGAACCACGGCGTCCAGATGTGGGCGGGGATGAGGAACCCTTCCGGGGCTTCCTCCAGGAGGATGGCCAGCAGGTCCTTCGGGTCAAGGCCGAGGATGGGCCGGCCGTCCGAGGCGATGTTGCCGATGGCCGCCAGCCGAACGGCCAGCCGCCGCGCCTGCTCCAGGCTTCGCACGATCAGGAGGCTGTGCACCTTCCTGACCAGCCCGTTCTTCTTGTAGATGGAGCTGATCTCCGTGGTGAGGACGAATCGCACCTCGCGGTCGGCAGGGGAAGCCCCCTCCAGCGCGGGTTCCCGAGGCGGGTCCCGCAGCACGAACATCCCGTCCTTTTCCGTGAGAGAGGAGGAGAGCTCCGCTGCCCACCGGGGGTGTGTGAAGTCTCCCGTTCCGACGAGGTCGATTCCCTTGACGCGTGCCCAGCGATGGTATCCGGCCAGGTCCGCTTCCCTGCTTGTCGCCCGCGAGTAACGGGAGTGGACGTGCAGGTCCGCGACCAGCCTCATGGCAGCGGCGCGCCCCTGTCAGGACTTGGCGAACATCGCCCGGATTTCTTCCTTGGCGCCGTCCAGCGCCTCCCCGTACTTTGCGTCGAGCTGGGCCAGGTACTGGCGCACGAGGGACTGGAACTCGGGGTCCGCCGAAGGGTTGATCTTCACCGGGCGGCCCATCTGGCGCGAGATCTCTTCTTCCTTCTTCTTCAACCGGGGGCCGTACTGCTTCTCCACCGCGTCCACCAGGCGGTGGCGCTCGGCGACGTACTCCTTGAAGAACCCTTCCAGCTGGCCGAAGATCATGCCCACCTTGCGGGCGTCCGATACGACGGTGGCCACCGCGTCACCGAGGCGCTTGGTGTCCTTCATGGAGAAATCATCCAGCGGCAGGACCAGGTTGGCCATCAGGGACTGCAGGAGCCCTTCCTTGACGAGCTTCACCGCGGCGGCGTCGTAGGCCTTCAGCGCCGCTTTCAGGTCGAAGGACGGATCATCCATGATCCGGGACACGAGCTTCTTGCCTTCATCCCGGAGCCGGTTCTGCTCCACCAGCTCCTTGTTGGCCTCGATGTCCTTGGCGTTCTCCATGGCGATTTCCCACGCGGACTTGATGACACCCATGCGTGGCAATGTACTTGCACCGGGCTTTGCTGATCAAGGGTGGGGGCTGGCGCAGCGCATCGCTTCCCGGTCCGTCACCACGCCGTCCACCGGCTGGTCCGCCTCGGTATGCGGCACCTCGTCCACGACCTGCTCGGAGAAGCAGATGGCGATGACGGCGAGCCGACTCCCCGCCGCGCGCGCCCGGGCCAGGAACCGGTCGTAGTAGCCTTTGCCCCGTCCCAGCCGGTTGCCCGACCGGTCGAATGCGAGCCCGGGCGCGCTCACCAGTACCGAACCGGCCGCGGCAGGCTCCACCGGGGGCCATGCGGGGTCCGGCACCGGGATCCCCCAGCGGTCGCGCGGCGGTGTCGGAGCCCCGGCGGGCATCTCCAGGAACCGTATCTCTCCATTCTGGATACGGGGAACGGCCACGCGCTTCCCGTCCTGCCACGCGGCGCGGATAAGCGCATCCGTCTGGATCTCCCCGGGCATGGACAGGAAGCTGAACAGCCAGTCCGCTTCCTTCCATTCGGCCGTCCGCTGGAAGCGGTCCGCCACCTGGCGGCTGCGCTCGGCAAGCGCCTTCGGATCCAGGCGCGCAAGGAAGTCCTGCATCGATCTGCGCAGGGAGGCCTTTTCCATGATACAGTGATACCGGCAGCGCGGAGGCAGGTTCAAGTGCAGAAGGACGATTTCTGGGACGAGGTCCGTCGCGGCATCATTGGCGGTGACGCCGTCATTGACACGCCGTTCGGACGCCGGCGCGTGACCTACGCGGATCATACCGCCTCGGGCAGGGCCGTCACGCTCGTGGAGGACCGCATCCGCGCCATCCTGGAAACCTACGGGAACACGCACACGGAGGACGATGCCACCGGCGGCCTCACCTCGGGGCTTCTCCACGAGGCAGAGGCGCGCATCAAGAAGCTCGTCAACGCCGGTCCCCGGCACAAGATCGTGGCTGTGGGCGCGGGCACGACGGCCGCCGTTCACCACCTGCAGCAGATCCTGGGAATCTACCTGCCCCCGGCCGGCCGGGCCATGTTCCAGTCCCTGCTGCGCGAGCACCTGCCGGCGCCGGCCTGTGACGAGCTGATCGCGGCGCTCCAGGCCCGACGGCCGGTAGTGTTCGTCGGGCCCTACGAGCACCACTCCAACGAGGTCTCGTGGCGGGAGTGCTTTGCCGAGGTCGTGGAGATCGAGCTCACGGCCGACGGACGGCTGGACCTGGAGGACCTGCGCGCCAAGGTCTCCGATCCCGCCTGGGGAGGGCGGCGCCGGATCGGCGCGTTCTCCGCGGCATCCAACGTCTCCGGCGTGACCACGCCGGTGTACGACGTGGCCCGGATCCTGCACCAGAACGACGCGCTGGCGTTCTTCGATTTCGCCGCCGCGGCACCCTACGTCGAGATGGACATGCGCCGCGACACGGAGGCGGAGTTCGACGCGCTGTACTTCTCTCCCCACAAGTTCCTGGGAGGACCCGGCAGCTCGGGCGTGCTGATTTTCCACGAGCGCATCTACCGCCGGGACCTGGCGCCCACGGTCGGGGCCGGCGGGACCGTGGACTACGTGAGCTTCGACGACCAGGCCTACAGCGAAGACGTCGAGGTGCGGGAAAAGGCCGGCACCCCGGGAATCCTGCAGACCATCCGGGCCGCGCTTGCCATGGAGCTGAAGGAGCGCCTGGGCCAGTCCCGTATCGAACAGCGGGAGGCAGACCTCACGCGTCGTGCCCAGTCCCTGCTGTGCGCCCATCCGTCCATCGAGCTGATGGGCGGGGTGGAGCCGGAAGAGAAGCTGCCGATCTTTTCTTTCAACATTCGGGTGGGTCCTTCCTGGCTGCATCCCCGGTTCGTCACCACGCTTCTGAACGACCTGTTCGGCATCCAGAGCCGCGCCGGGTGCTCGTGCGCCGCCCCGTACGGCCACCGGCTCCTGCACATCGATCCGCGAAAGTCCGCGGAGTTCCGTCGCACCATCGCCTGTGGCAACGTCGGACTGAAGCCGGGCTGGACCCGGGTGAACTTCCATTTCCTTCACACGGACGCCGAGGTGGACTTTCTCTGCCGCGCCATCCTGTTCGTGGCGGAGCACGGAAAGGAGTTCCTCCCGCTGTACCGCTTCGACATGCGCTCGGGGTCCTGGAAGCACGCATCCGCCGCCCCGATGCCGGCGGCCACCCGGCTGTTTGTCGACGCCGCCGACCGTCCGGCGGCTCGGGAGCCCGGCACGACGGAGCGTTTCCAGCAGTACCTGCGGGAGGCCGAGGAAAGGGCGGCGTCCCTGCGGTCCGGGTGGTCCGATGGCGAGCTGAAAACCACCGAGAAGGACCTCATTCCTTTCGTCTATGTCTAGGCCGCTTGGAGACACGGTCCTTCTTCCTCGCCCCCGGCACGTGGCGGACGCCGCTGGCGTGTTCGCGCTTCGTCCCGGGACAACGGTCATCCTGGCGGGTGACCCGGCCGCGCTGCTGGCCGTCGGGCAGCGAGTCCAGCAATCTGCTTCTGACATCCTCCACCTTGCCTGGAGCCTGCATGCCCGGGGGGAGAAAGACGGGGCGGTCACGCTGCGCGTTGAGCCTTCCAGCCTCCCGGCGCAGGGATATCGGATCAGCATCCGTCCCTCCGGTGTCGAGCTCATCGGCGCGGACGGCCCGGGGCTGTTTTACGCCGCGGCCACGTTCTCCCAGCTCCTGAGGCAGTCCCCCGCAGGGCTGCCCGCCGGCGAGATCCGTGACTGGCCCGACTTCCCGGT
>DASRZR010000359.1:0-2777 GCA_035686185.1 Spirochaetia bacterium
GGAGATGCGCTGCAGCCCCGAGGAGACTCTGGACCTGCTTCCGAAGCTGGGAGTCCTGCTCGCCCAGGCGGACGTGGCGGAGTGCTTCCGACAGAGGCCCGGACGGACCATGGCGGCCGAGCAGGAGCTGTGCGATTCAGCCGGACGCCTGGTGCGGATGGACAGGGTCGTGGCCGATCCGCACAACGTGATGGTGATCGATTTCAAGACGGGGGAAGAGCAGCCCGCGGAGCACGAGGCGCAGCTTCGTGATTACATGGCCATCCTTGCGGACGTCTATCCAGGGAGGCGGGTGGCGGCGCTTGCCGCCTACGTGGACCTGGGGACCGTGCGGAGGTTCTCATGAGCCTGGCGCTGCTGCCCTCCGGCGTGGACGTGATCGAGGAGGTGGCGCGCCGGCTGCGGGAGACCGCCGATCCCGCGCAGGCCACGGTGGTGTTTCCGGGCAAGCGACCCGCCCATTTCCTGCGCCAGCGCCTGGCCCGCGCGCGCGGATCCGGCTTCCTCCCACCGCGCATCGTCTCCATGGACGAGCTGGTGGATTCCGTGTTCGAGGCCCGGGACGCGCGAGAGCACCGGGTGCGCCCGCGGGCCGAGCCGATAGATGCCGTGGCAATCCTGTACGAGATCCAGGCCGGCGCGGAAGCGCCGCTGGGCGGTTCCGCGTTCATGACACTGGACGCGTTCTTCCCGCTCGGCCTGCGGATCCAGGGCGACCTGGAGGAGCTCCTGATTGCCGGCATCACCGGGGAGCAGGTGGCCGGCGTTCAACCGCTCGTGGAAGAAGAGGTGCCGCTGGCCGCGCGCCAGCGCCTGCGCACGCTTGGCGAGTTCTACGAGGCGTTCTACCCCGAGCTGGAACGTCGATCGCTTTCCACCCGGTCCTCCCGGTACGTCGCCGTCTGCGGCGCGCTGCAGCGCGCCGAGGTGGCCGGCAGCGGTCCGCTCATCATGGCAGGCTTCTACGCGCTCACGCCTGCCGAACGCGCGATGGTGAGCCGGATCCGGACCTGGCCGGATGCGCAGCTGCTGTTCCAGGACGGGCCCGGCATTCGAGAACGGCTGCGGGAAGCGCTCGGCGCGCCGGCGGACGCGCCGGACGATGGACCGCCGGCGGCCGGTGTCCCGGCCCGACCGGAGGTCACATTCACCGGGAGCCCGGACACGCATGGCCAGGTGTTCGCGCTGAACGCGGTCCTGGAGGAACCCCGGGAGGACACGCTGATCGTGGTCCCGTCCCCGGAAACGCTGTTTCCGCTTCTGCGCCACTGCCTGTCCCGGTTCGATGAGAAGGCCTACAACGTCTCGCTGCCTTACCCGCTTGACCGCACGCCACTTCACGGGTTCTTCACCTCGCTGATGGAGGTGGTGAGCAGCATGGACGGCCCGCGCGTGTACCTGCCGTCGTACGTCGCCTTTGTGCTGCATCCGTACGTGAAGAACATCCGCCTGGGGCCCTCCGCCGAGGCCACGCGCGTCCTGTTCCATGCGCTGGAGGAGCGCCTGGAGCAGATGCGGACCCGGCGGTTCCTCACGCTGCAGGAAATCGAGGCAGACGCCGGGGCGCTTACGGCCGCGGCAGCGAGGTTGTCCGATGAGGGCACGGGGCCGACGGCCGACGAGCTGCGCGCCCACCTGGCCGAAGTGCATGACCACACCATCCGCGCGTTCCGTTCCTTCGGCTGCATCCGGGAGTTCGCTGCCCGGTGCATCGACCTCGTTTCCTGGGTGCATGACCACAGCACCGCGCGCGAGCATCCGCTGTTCACGCCATTTTCAGAGTCGTTCGTGGAAGCGCTGCAGTCCATTTCGCGTTCGCTGGTAGCCGACATGTCGTTCTCCGACCTCGGCGGCTATTTCGCGCTGCTTCGAACCTACCTGCGCTCCCGGCATGTCTCGTTCCCCGGCACTCCGCTGCACGGCATGCAGGTGCTGGGCGGACTGGAGACCCGCTGCCTTCAGTTCGCCACGGTCTACGTGCTGGACGCAAACGAAGGCTCGTTGCCGGAAGCGGCGCGGGAGAGCACGCTGCTGCCGTTCTCCGTCCGGCGCAGCCTGGGCCTGTCCACCTCCCGGGACCAGGAGGACGTCGCCGCCTACTACTTCGAGCTGCTGGCCGCCGGTGCCCGGCGCCTGCACCTGTTCACGGTGGACCGGGCGGACCGGCAGCGATCGCGCTTCGTGGAACGACTGCTCTGGGAAGAGCAGAAGAGGCTCGGGACGGCGGAGGACCGGGGGTTGCTGCGCTCGACTTCCTACCGGGTGACGCTCACGAACCCGGCTCCCGCCGCCATTCCCAAGACCCCGGAGGTGGCGGCGTGGCTTGCCACGCTCACGTTGTCGGCGACGTCCGTTGACACGTACCTGCGCTGCCCGCTGGAGTTCTACTACCGCACCGTCCTGCGGCTGCAGAGGAAGGAAGAGCTCACCGGGGAAGTGGAAGCCCGGGAAATCGGCACGCTCGTGCACGCCGTGCTCGCTGCGTTCTTTGGCGCGTGCGTCGGCCGACCGCTCGTCGCGGCGGACCTGGACCCCGAGGCGCTTGGCGTCGTTCTGGACCGGCAGTTCGCCGCCCGGTTCGGCCCCGCGGACACGGGCCCGAACCGGCTCCTGCGTGACCAGGTATTCCGTCACCTGCGGGATTTCCTCGTGGAGTACCTCGCGCCGCTCGTCCGGTCCCAGACCGTCGTGATGCGAAGCCTCGAGCATGATGTCACGGCGGAGTGGAAGGGGTTTCGGCTGCGCGGGCGCATGGACGTCGTCCAGCAGCGCGCGGG
>DASRZR010000360.1:0-5284 GCA_035686185.1 Spirochaetia bacterium
CGGGCGCTCAGCGCGGCCGCGCGACGCTCAGCCCGGCAGCGTGGCGGGCGCCGGCAGCCTCAGGCTCCGCAGGTAGTCCCTCTCCACGCGTTGCCAGCGACGGTTCAGCGCGCTGGCATACACGCCGATGAAGAATCCCCCCGGGCTGCCCCGCAGGAGACGGGCCACGACGTGCCGGGACGCGTAGAAGCGCGCGTGCGCCATGATCTGGGCGCGCTGCAGCTCCCAGAGCGTGAAATGCCGCGGCTGGAACTTCACGTGGTGGGCGTCGTAGGTGTCCCAGGCCCGGTCGATGAGACGGCCTTCGGACAGCATCTGCGAGTAGAACCCGGACCCGGGCAGCGGCGTGAGGATGAGGAACTGGACCGTGTCGATCTTCTCCTGGATCGCAAACCGCACGGTGGCGCTCGTGGTGGCCGGGGTGTCGGAATCGAAGCCGAAGACGAACATGCCGTGCAGGTGGATTCGCCGCCGGCGGATCTCCCGGATGGCATGCCGGATCTGGTCCACCGTCTGGCCTTTTTTCATTTCGCGAAGGGCGACGGGGTCCACGGATTCGAAGCCGATGTACAGCGACGTGCAGCCGGCCTCCGCCATCAGGTCCAGCATCTCGGGGTCGCGGGCGATGTCGCTCCTGACCTGGGTGGACCACTCGAACCCCAGCCGAAGCCGGATCATTTCCCGCAGCAGCTCCTTCGTCCACGCCGGGTTGGCGGCGAAGTTGTCATCGTAGAAGAACAGGATGCAGGACTTCGAATCGTAGCGGCTGATCTCCGCGATCACGCTCGCGGTGGACCGGTGCCGATAGCGCCGGCCGAACATGCCGGTGACGGAGCAGAACGTGCAGTCGAACGGGCATCCGCGGGAGGTCTGCACGGGGATGGTGGGCAGGCCGATGCCCTGCACGCCGATCCTGCGCGCCCGTCCCATGTCCAGCAGGTCGAAGTCCGGGAAGGGGAGGCTGTCCAGGTCCTCCAGCGGCGCGGCGGGCGGGTTTCTGCGGATGACGCCGTGGTCCTTCCACACGAGCCCCGGCACGTCATCCAGGGACCCGTTGCGGTTCAGGGCCTCTACGAGCAGCGGGAAGCCCGTCTCCCCTTCCCCCGTCAGGCAGAAGTCCCCGTGCTCCAGCGCCTCCTCCGGCAGGAAGCTCACGTGCGGCCCGCCGAAGACCACGGGAATCCCCCGGGACCTGAAGTGATCTCCCAGCGCGTAGGCGCCGGGCGCGGTAGCCGTGATCGTCGAGATGCCGACGAGGTCCGTCTGCATGTCGCGGGAGATGACCTCTTTCGTCCCGAGGTAGTGGGCCGTGGCCTCGTAGCCCCGGTCGCGCATGATCGTGGCAAGAAGCACCGTCCCCAGCCGGGGGAGCACGAACTTGGAAAAGATATGAAGCCGATCGCTGGTCGGCTCGATGAGCGTGATGCGCCGCACCATGCACTCCTCCCATACGTAGTCGAATGATGTTGTGTTGACTAAAACATATACGTATACGTATGGTTTGTCAAGAAGGCAGGACAGTGCCGGCTGCGGGGGGGTCCGGAGCCCGCGGCCGTGAGCTACTTCTGGTCGAAGATGGAGCTGACCCCGTTGACGATCTTCTGCGTGTCCTTGGTCACGGTGAGCAGGTTCTGGGATACCTCCTGCAGGTTCTTCACCGTTGTCTCCAGGCTGCGGGCGGTGTCCGCGGAGCCCATGGTGGAGATCACCGAGTTCTGGGCGGTCAGCTTCTGGACGGAGGCCTGGATGGCCTCGCTGCTGGAGCGGATGGCCTTCATGGAAGCCGCCAGGTCGTCCGAGCTGGTGGTGAGGTTTCCCTCCAGCTTTGCCATGAGGCGTTGAGTGGTCGTGGACACGTCGGTCACCGCGGCCTGGAGCTGGTCCACGGAGGAGGTGATCTGCCGCGTGATGTCCGGCACGTCGCTGGTGACCTCCACGGCCCGGTCGGTGACGACGCGAACGTTGTGGGCGGTCTTCGCGATGTCCTTCAGGGACTGGTCCAGCGTGTCCTGGTTGTTCTTCAGTATCTGCACGATGCCCTTCAGGCTGTCCGCGAGGTCGGTCACCATTCCCATGGTGTCCCCGGTGAGCAGGTCCGTGATGTTGAAGGCGGGGATTCCCTCGAAGAGGTGACCGTCCTCCACCGGGGGGGCGTCCTGGGCCCCCCGGCGCTGCTCGATGTACATGTCTCCCAGGATGCCCTTGGAGACGAGCGCGAACTGGTCCCCGTCCCGGGCGGACTTGCCGGATTCGAACGTGATGGTGACGATGCTGGACCGCTCGTCGGGGGCCGGCTCGATCTTTGTGACTGACCCGACCTTCACGCCGGCGCGCCGGACGAACGACCCGTTGTTCAGGTCTCCAATGGAAGAGAAGTGGATGCGCACCGAGTGTCCCGGGACGAACTGGAAGTTGTTGATGAGAAGGTACAGGAGGAGCGACGCCGCCAGGGCGACGACAATGATGAACACGACACGAACGATCCTGCTAGCCCTGACTGCCATTTTCCGCCCGGATCCTTTCTCGATTCTCGATGAAGTGGTCATAGATCGCGGAGGGCTCGGCAAACGCCTCCTCGCGCCCCGCCCGGGCGCTGATGCGGCCGTCTTCCAGGAGCGCGATGCGGTCCGCGATGTATCGCGTGAGGTCGATGTCGTGGGTGACCACCAGTTGCGTGATGGCGCGCTCCCTCTGCAGCCGACGGATCATGGATTCCACCACCGCGGAGCTGGAGGGATCCAGCCCGGCGGTCGGCTCGTCGTACAGCAGGTAGTGGGGCTCCAGGATCATCGCGCGCGCCACGGCCACCTTCCGCTTCATGCCGCCGGACAGCTCCTGCGGCATCGCGCGGGCGTACTCCCGCAGGCCCACGAGGTCAAGGTACGCGTTGACTCTCTTGTCGATCTCGTGGGCCGACGCGGAGCGGTGGTAGGCCAGGGGGAAGGCCACGTTCTCGTAGACGCTCATGGAATCGAACAGTGCCCCCTCCTGGAAGAGCATGCCGATGCGCTTGCGGATGGCCAGCGTGTCCTGCCGCGTGGCGCCCACCACCTCCTGCCCGTCGATGGTGATGCTGCCCGCCTGCGGCCGGAGCAGCCCCACGATGCACTTGAGGAACACCGACTTGCCGATGCCGGACCTTCCCACGATCACCGTGGTGAGGGATTCCTCGATGTCGATGCTGATGTCTTCCAGCACGGTCCGGCCCGGGAACGCGAATCGCACGCCGTGGGCCCGGATCATACCGTGCTCCAGCCGAAGACGGAGTCCATCACGCCGTAGACCGTGTCGATGACCAGCACGCAGATGAGGTTGATGACGATGCTCTTCGTGGTGGTCTTTCCCAGCTCGATGGCGCCGCCCTGGAAGTAGAACCCCAGCCCGCAGGCGTTGATGGAGATGAAGAAGCCGTGCAGCGAGCAGCGGATGTACGACGTGGTAAGGATCGTGGACCGCAGGACGAGCAGGGCGTGCTGGAGGAAGATGGGCGCGGAGATGTCGAACCACAGCCGCGCCAGGACGATGGAGGAGCCGATGGCGCACGCATCGCTGATGGCCTTCAGGATGGGGAAGCACAGGATGGAGGCGAGCACCCGCGGGATGACGATGTACTGCGTGGGCTCCACCGCCATGAGCCGCAGCGCGTCCAGCTGGCCGCTCATCTGCATGGAGCCGATCTCCACGGTGAACGCGGTGCCGATCTTCGCGGCAAACATCATGGCGCCGAAGAGCGTGGTCGCGGCGGACAGGAGCAGGTACAGCGTGGCGGCCCCGGCCCAGTTGATCACGCTGAACTTCATCCCGTACCAGCCGGCGAGCCACGCGAACATCGCCCCCTCGACGACGCCGGATACCGCCAGGATGCCGAAGCCTTCCAGCATGACCCGCACGATCTGCTGCCCGAGTTGACGCGTGGGGAACGGCTCCCGGAACAGCCAGAAGAAGAAGTTGCCGTACATGCTGGCGGTGGACGCGCCGGCGTGCCTCCATTCCCGGGCGGACTCGCTCTGTGCGTGGGACATGCTGGCGACGATAGTAGTAACGATGCGCCGGCGCTGTCAAGCTTGAGCGCATCCGAGCCCGTATTCGAGCCCGCCGCCGCTCGTATTCGAGCCCGCTCCTTGACACGGAGAGAGGGCACAGCCGACACTCGTGCGATGCTCTCGCAGCGTACCGTTGACCTGCTCACCCGGGTGCTGGAGAACCCGGTGTTCCTGTCCAGCCTCACGAGCTGGTTCCTCGCCCAGGTGCTGAAGAGCTTCATCATGCTCGTGCGAAACCGGCCCCAGACGGCGCGCGAGATACTGGCCAACCTGTTCTGGGCCACGGGCGGAATGCCCAGCAGCCACTCGGCCGTGGTCGTGTCATTGGCCACGTCGGCCGGTTTCGTGGAAGGCCCGGACTCCACGCTGTTCCTCGTCACCTTCTTCTACGCCATTCTCACGTTCCGCGACGCTCTCGGCGTGCGCCGGGCGGCCGGCGCGCAGGCCAAGGTCATCAACCAGATCATCCGCCTTTCCCCCCGGATACGGGCAAAGATCAAGCCGGTCAAGGAGATCAACGGGCACACGCTCTCCGAGGTCTTTGTCGGAGCCCTGCTGGGGTTCTTCATCGCGGCGGCGTTCTGCACGCTGTGAGCAGACGCGTCACCCGCGGGGCCCGGTCCCGTCCTGCCGGGGTGCCCCTGGCCATGCTGATCGTCGCGCTGGCCGCCGCGTGGACGGCCAGCCTTCCCGGCGCCCCGGACCGGGCCACGCGGGCATGGCGCGGGTATGACACGCTGCTCCTGAGCCCGCGGGAAGCCGCGGCCGGCCGTTTGTCGCGCGTTGCCGACGCGCTGGGACCGGGCGTGGTGAGCGAGCTGGGCGCGCCGGTGACGTTCTGGGATTTCACGGGAATCGCGAGCGTTCCCTACGCGCAACTGGATGGCCGCATCGACCCGCGCGACCCGCGGCACGATCCGTACATGGACGGGCTGGCGGGCCTTTTCCGCGCGCCGGGTCCCGGCGGGGAGGCGTGGCACGTGCTGTATGTGCCCGCGCGCCGGCCCGCCCCGATCGACTACCTGAAGGTGGCAGCGGTGCTCGGGAGCGCGCGGGGTGGCTGGCGGCTTCTCGAGTTCGATCCGCTGTTCACGGTTGCCAGCGTGGCCAGCCTGCTTGTCGTCGCTTTTCTCCTCGCGCGGCAGAACGTCCGTACGGATCCCGCGCGAGCCGCAACCGCGGCGGCGGCGGTCCTGCTCTGGGTCCCCTACCTGCTGTGCGGGGGGGTGGCACGGCTGGCC
>DASRZR010000361.1:0-5324 GCA_035686185.1 Spirochaetia bacterium
AACAGCGGGACGAAGAAGAGGCCCAGGTGGAAGATCGCGCTCACGACGCCTGCCACGGGGCTGGTGCCGAATACGGTCCGGCCGACCCAGCGCGAGGAGTGGAACCAGGCGCGGCGCACCGCGGACATGTTGCGCGTGAGAAACCGCGTGTCCTCCCTCGCGGATCCGGAGGAAACGAAGCGCGCCCTGGGAGGAATGGGGGAATCGGCGATGGGCCGGGTGACGCGCCGGAGCTGACGGACCCGCCAGGCCATGCCCAGAACGAACAGCAGGCAGGCGGCAATCAAAAGCGGCCCCTCCGCGAGCCGGTACAGCCGGACGCGCACGAGCGAGGACAGGTCAGCCGGCGTCCCGCCCTTGGGCGTCGCGCGTGACGCGGAGGAAGTCGCGGCGGTCGCCTCCGACGCGGCCGAGGTTGTGTCTGTTTTCGCCGGCGCCTGGGGCGCCTCCGCGCGCGCCGAGGCCGAGGACTGCGCGTCGGGGGCCTGAGAATACCCAGCCACGCCAGACAGCAGGGCAAAGGCAGCGATGCCCGCAATTATCCACCCGGTCCGAAGCGTCACGTTGTTGTCCTGGCTTGTTTGCTCGGGGAAGTCAATATCTGATATATCACATCTGGCCTGGATCCGCAAGACAGCCACCTTGACCGAGGCGTCCTGCGTAAACTACGGTCTTCAGCAACACCAATGTTCAGCACCATGGACACTTCCTCCCGCCGCCTGTACTTCGTTCTGCTTGCGGGGTTCGTCCTCTTCGGCGTCATCTTCACCATCGCCGGAGCGGCGCTCCCTCACATCATCAGCGCGTTCGGCTGGTCATACACCGAGACCGGGCTCGTGCTCGCGGCAAGCGCGGCCGGCTATTTTCTTTCCTCCTTTGTGAACGGGCTGCTGGCGCAGCGCGTTCCTGCCAAGGCAATCATGCTTTGCGGTCTGGCCGTGGGAGTTGCCACCATGGCCTTGTTCATGAGGTGGCCGTCCCCCTGGCTGAACCTCGTGCTGAACTTCGGCATAGGGCTCAGCAACGGCGGCCTGGAAGTGGTCACGAACCTCGAGGTGATCCACCTCGAGCAGAAGGGCCAGAGCCGGCTCATGAACCTGATGCATGCTGCCTTCTGCGTAGGCGCCATCCTGGGTCCGACCGCGGTGGGGCTCATCCTGCAGGCCGGCGTCCCGCTGGTGGCCATCTTCGTCACCTCCGCCGCCTTGTTTGCCCTGCTGGGCGTCCTCGTTGCCGTCACGAAGTTCCCGGCGCCGCGCGCCGCTTCCGTCCACGAGGGCCGATCCGGCCTTTCCCTCCTGAAGGAGCCGCTCGTTCTCCTGATGACGCTCGCGCTCCTTGTCTACGTGGGCACGGAAATGGGGATCAGCTCCTGGGCGTCCGAATACGTATCCAAGGTCATCGGGGTGGCGGCCTCCACGGCGGCATTCGCCGTGGCGATATTCTGGGTCGGCCTCCTGGCCGGCCGGTTGGTGATTTCCTTCTTTTACACGGGTACCCGGCAAGACCGGCTCATGCTGGGGCTCTCCGTTCTTTCCGCCGTCGCCCTGGTGGGCATCCTGGTGGCACGCTCGGTTCCGACGGTCGCGGTGGCCATCTTCCTGGCCGGCCTGGGCTGCTCGGGGTTCTACCCGCTGGGCATGTCGCTCCTGGGAACCCGGTTCAAGAGCGGAGTGGCGGTGGGGACCGCGGCCACCGGCGGGGGGGCCGGCTCCGTGGCCTTCCCGTTCCTCATGGCGCTGCTCTCCCAGAGCGTGGGGATCCGCAACGGCTTCTGGTTCTACCTCGGAATGAGCCTGCTCCTGGTGGTGATCTCCGTCCTGCTGATGCCGGTGGTGCGCCGGACTCCGGCTTCCAAAGATCCCTGATACTCAGTATTTTGCACCAGATATGGAAGAGAAAGAGGTCACCGTCTACGGGTACCGATGGGTGATCCTTGTCGGGTTCATGCTGATCGCGGCAATGAACCAGGCGCTGTGGATCACGTTCGCCTCCATCACCGACGATGCGATGAAGTTCTGGGCGACGTCGGACATCATGATCGGCCTCCTGTCCATCGTGTTCATGGCCGTGTACATCGTCCTGGTCCTGCCGGCCGCGTGGCTGATCGATTCCTGGGGGATCCGCGGCGCGGTCTCCGTCGGTGCCCTGCTGACGGCGGTGTTCGGCCTCACCCGCGGCCTCTTCGCGGACAACTTCGCCGCGGTGTTCGTGTCCCAGATCGGGATCGCCGTCGGGCAGCCGCTGGTGCTCGGCGCCATCACGAAGCTGGCCGGGCGCTGGTTCCCGCCTGACGAGCGGGCCACGGCCGCCGGCCTGGGGACGCTCGCCATCTATGTGGGCATCCTCCTGAGCGTGCTGGTCACGCCGATGCTGCTGAACGCCTACGGCATGAAGGCCATGCTGCTGCAGGTGGGCGTCGTGACCGCGTTGGCCGCCGTGATATTCCTCGTGACGATCCGGGAGAAGCCGCCCACGCCGGCCGGGCCGGCGGACCAGGAGGCGCGGTCCCTGATGCTGGACGGCCTGAAGAGCATGATGAGGCAGAAGGACTTCATCCTCCTGCTCGTCATCTTCTTTGTCGGGCTGGGGATGTTCAACGGCGTCACCACATGGATCGAGCAGATTGTCGCCCCGCGCGGGTTCAACGGAGACCAGGCGGGCGTGGCCGGAGGGCTCATGCTGGCCGGCGGGATCGTGGGCGCGTTCGTGATCCCGCTGGTGTCCGACTCCCTGCGCCGGCGCAAGCCGTTCATCATCCTGGCGCTGGTGGGATTGCTTCCGGGGCTGATCGGCCTCGCGTTCGCCCAGTCCTACTGGCTGCTGCTGGCGGCCTCCGCGGTGTTCGGATTCTTCCTGCTGAGCGCCGGCCCCATCGGGTTCCAGTATGGCGCCGAGCTCACGCTGCCGGCACCGGAGGGCACGTCCAACAGCATGCTGCTCGTGATGGGCCAGGTGTCGGGAATACTCTTCATCTTCGGGATGGACGCGATGAAGCCGTCTTCCGGGTCGATGACCGGGTCCCTGCTCATCCTGGCAGGGCTCACCGTGGTGAGCGTGGTGCTTGCCCTTTTCCTGAAGGAATCCCCGATCCACCGGGCCTGAGACCGTCTTCGGTGCCGCCCTCCAGCGGCACCTGGAGGCACTGGTTCATGGCCGGTACCACCTCGTGGAACGCGCCGAGGATGGCCTGCACCAGGTCGTAGCCGCGGGTGGCGCGCACCTCGCTCTCCGGCATCGGGTAGAACAGGTTGAAGCCGGCCCACTGGCTGGCCGGGGCGCGCTTCGCGGCGTCCCGTATCTGGCGGGCGCTGGTAAAACTTCCGGCGTCGAACCGTGCCGTGCCCCGGGGGCCCGTCACCGTGGCGTGAAAGCCGTCCTTGCGGATGAGCCGTCCCATGATCTCATCGAGCTCGGTGCCCTTGGCGCACTGCTCCATCAGCCGGTGCCAGTCCCAATCCTTCTTCAAGAGGATGCCGGGGATCGACGGCCGGCCCGACACGAACCCCCGTTCCACGCCCAGGCCGCACTGAAACACGCGATCTTCCCGGTCCATCAGGGAGATGAACAGCTTGGCGCAGCCGAAGTTCGTTCCGCTGGAAAGGGGCTTGGCCTCGCGGTTGGGACGCGGAAGCCAGCAGATCCACTGCCAGTACACTCCCCTTCCCCACCGGTCAGTGACGAAACCGACACGGTAACGCTGCTCAAGCCCGTGCTTCAGGATCTGCGTGATCCGCTCGTGCGGCTCGAGGTTGCCCACCCGGATGCCGTGCTCGAAGTCGATCCACTCGGGGCGGAAGGCGGCACCGGTGGGAACCTCCCCGGCAACCCGGGAAGAACGGGACAAAGGCAGCCAGTCTCGGGTGGTCGGCGTTAGCTTCATGACGGCCTCCATACTGACACGGGGAGCGCCCCCGGCGCCAGACCGGCCTGTTTTCCTTCAGAAGTTTTGCTTGACCAGCCCCGGTGATGGGATAGAATGGGAATAAAGAAAATGTTCCTTTTGGAATAACCCTGTAGCGTGCCGTCGTGAGTGCGCCCTTGCGAAGGCAGGGAGGCATCTATGTCGATCGGACCAGAGGTTCCTCGCACCATCATCAGCTCGCCCCACCGCGTGCTGGACAACCTGCTGGAGGGCTGCCAGATCTACAGCCGCAACTGGTGTTGCCTGTACGCGAACGAGACGGCTGCCCGGCAGGCCGGAAGGCCTCGGAAGGCGCTCCTCGGAATGCCGATCACGGAGGTCTTCCCCGGCATCGAGTCTGCGAGCGTCTACGCGCCGCTTCACCGTTGCATGGAGGAGCACGAGGGAACCCGCATGGAGGCCGCGCTTCCCTCGAAGGGCGGACGGCTGGCCTGGTTCGAGCTGAGCTGCACCCCGGTAACGGAGGGAATCCTGGTCCTCACGAGCGACATCGGCGGCCGAAAGGGCGTCGAGCAGTCGCTGAAGATCAGCGAGGAGCGCTTCCGGTCTCTCGTGGAGCAGGCCGCGGACGCGATGTTCGTTCACGATTTCGAGGGCAGGTTCGTCGAGGTGAACCAGCAGGCCTGCCGGAGCCTCGGCTACACGCGGGAAGAGCTCCTGTCCATGAGGGTCACTGACCTGGAGCAGGACTTTGACCTCGCCGCCGCGCAGGCGCAGTGGAGCAAGGTCGAAAAGGACAAGCCCTTCACGCTGTACGGCCACCAGCGGCGGAAGGATGGATCGGTCTTCCCCGTCGAGATTCGATTCGGGCGATTCGACGTCGGCACGGAGGCCTTCTTCCTGGGGATGGTCCGTGACGTCACCGAGCGGGAGGCGGCCCAGCGCCGTCAGCAGCACCTGACGGACGTGCTGAAGGCGATTCGCAACGTCAACCAGCTCATTGTTCATGAGAAGGACCCGGCGATGCTGCTGCGACGCACGTGCGAGCTTCTGACCGAGGCTCGCGGCTACGAGACGGCCTGGGTCGTGATCCGCGAACCGGACGGGAGCATGCGCGTGGCGGCCGAGTCCCGCGTGCCGGACCGGGAGAAGTTCCTGCGCATGAGCGCGCAGATCGAGCGCGGCGTGCTGCCCGCCTGCTGCAGTCAGGCCCTGGCGCGGCCCGACGTGGCGATTATTCACGACATCTCCGCTGACTGCGCGGGTTGCGCGCTGGCCCGGACCTACGAGGGGACCGCGGCGCTGTCCATGGCCCTGCGCACCGCGGAGCGCGACCTCGGGGTGATCGTCGTGGCGCTGCCTCGCAGCCTGGCGGCGGACGCCGAAGAGCGGTCCTTGTTCCGGGAGGTCACGGAGGACATCGCGTTTGCGCTGCAGACGATCGAGACCGAGCAGCAGC
>DASRZR010000362.1:0-6836 GCA_035686185.1 Spirochaetia bacterium
CGCCATGACCAGGATCATGACGGAGTCCGGCTTGTTGGCCTCCATGGCCGCCCGGGCCACCTTGTCCACGGCGAACTGCACGTCCAGGTCGATGGTGAGGAACACCTGGTCCCCGTAGACGGTCTGGGCGTCCGTGCCCACCGGCTGCGGCGCGAGCTCGTCGTTGAACGTGTACTCCACGCCGTCCAGGGGCACGTTGTCGGCGCCCACGTAGCCCACCACGTGCGAGGCAAGACGGCCCTGGGGGTAGAAGCGGCTGAAATCGTTCTCCACGCTCACGCCGGCGAGCTTGCCGGCCGCCTTGAGCGCCTGGACGGCATCCGCTTCCTCCTGGGAAACGCGCCGCTTGATCACCACGTAGCCATCCCGCTTGCGGATGGCTGCCAGGACCTCCGCCGGGTCCATGCCCAGAGCCCGCCCGAGCTCGTCGGAGGTTTCCTGGGCGGCGACCACGGCCGGCGTCCAGACGGATACCCGGCGCATCCGCGCGGTGACCGCAAGGATCCTGCCCTGCCGGTCCAGGATGCTCCCGCGCTGGACTTCCGGCAGCACGAGGGAGTCCCCTCCCTCCTTGTCGGGGAGCACCACGGCGAGCCGCACGAGCTGGACCACGAGACCAACCGCGATGAGTCCCAGCAGGGACGCGAAGATGAAGAGCCGCCGCCGGGGGTGCTGCGGCCCCTGCGGACTCGACGGCCCCTGCGGGCGCGCCGGCTCCCCTCGATCCGACATCGGTGAGCGTTCCCCTCCCACGGGTGGTTTGAGTGTAATACGGGGGCCGGCATTTGTCGATAGAGTGGTAAGAGTGCCTATGATCACTGTCCTCCAGCGCCAGAACATCAGCCGGCGCGCCGTGCCACCCGTTGCCGTCCGCGAGCGCGCCACCGGCGTGCGCTGGAGCAGCCGGGAGCTCGGCGTGCAGAAGGTATCCCGCGAACGGCCGTCCCCGGGCATGCACGCGCAACCGGGCGCCGACTCCGAGTTCGGCATTTCCGCCTGGTCCTCCGAGGGGCGATCCCGGCAGCGTTCCGCGGTTCGCTCCACGGCGCGCTCCGTGCTGCGGTTTTTCCCGTGGCGAGTCGATCCGACCGGGCTTCGCCCCCCGCACCGCTTCCTCCAGAAGCAGATGGTGCGCGCCAAGAGACGCCGGGAGAAGCGAAGCGGGGAGCGGCGCTGGGCGCGGGTCATCCAACGGGCAGCCGCGCCGCGGCGGGACACGCGGGCGCCGTCTTCCCTTCGAGAGGAGATCCGCGGGAGCCGCGAAGCGCCCTCCTCGCGTTCCGTGACGCTGGGGCGGCTCCTGCGCAGACCCTGGCCGTACGTCGTGCTCGCGTGCATGGTGGTGCTCGCGGTCGCCCTGCTCCTCCTCGGAACGGGCGCGGGTGCGGCGATCGGCGCGCTTTCCCCCGTGGGGCTTCCGCTGGGCGCGCCCCCGCGCCCCGAGCTTCCCGAGCCCCCGGATGCCGACCCCGCGCTGTACGCGCTGGCGGTTCCCGACATGCCGGGTCCGTCCGCCGCGGACCTGGCGGCGGTGCCGGATGCGCCGACCACGATCGCCACGCTGAAGATCGCGAGCTACCGCACGGTTGGCGGGGACACCCTCTCGCGCATCGCCTCGAGGTTCCGCGTGAACGTGGACACCATCGTGAGCTGGAACGGCATCCACGACGGCCGCTCCCTGCAGCCGGGGACCATCCTGAACATCCCCAACGCGGACGGGCTGCGGTACGTGGTCCGCCGGGGCGATACCCTGCAGGGAATCGCCCGGTCCTCCGGCGTGGACTTCAACGGCATCCTGGACTGGAACCGCCTGGACCGCTCGGTGATCTCCGTGGGCCAGCAGCTGTTCCTCCCCGGCGCGCGGATGAGCACGACGGAGCTCAACCGCGTCCTGGGGAACCTGTTCCTGTACCCGGTGGTAGGCCGCATCAGCTCGTACTTCGGCGAGCGCTCGGACCCTTTCACCGGCGTGCCGAACTTCCACAACGGCATCGACATCGTGAATCGTCCCGGGACGCCCATCCGCGCGGCCATGGACGGCACGGTGGCCGACGTGGGATTCAACTACAACTACGGCAACTACGTCATCCTGAAGCACGCCGGCGGCTACCAGACCCTCTACGGCCACATGATACGCTACCTGGTGTCGAGGGGAGAGAAGGTCAAGCAGGGTGACACGATCGGGGAGCTGGGCACCACGGGTTACAGCACCGGGCCGCACGTGCACTTCTCCATCTTCAGGAACGGCGTGGCGGTTGACCCCCTTCGGTTCCTGAAATAGAGTAGGCAACCAATGAAAGGCCCCCGCACCGAGCGGCTGTCTGCGCTGGTTCGCACCCTGGCGTGGGACCGCCTGTACCCCATCCGCCGGCAGGTCCTGTCCGCCGGCGCGTTCCTGTTCGCCGTGACAAGCGTGCTGCTGGTGCTGGACGCGGTGCTCCCGTTCCCCCCTCCCAGCGAGAGGATCCTGCTGGATCCCAGCGACTGGTCGCTGGTGTTCCACCGTGATCCGGCGCCCCCGGCCCGCGCGCCGGCGGCCATGGGCGCCGGCGAGGGCGTGGGCGGCATGTCCACGGTCCAGCCGCCGGTCTCGGTACTGCTCTACCATGCCCAGCCCGGGGACACCATGAGCGGGATTGCCACTCGGCTGGGAATGGACGTCGACACGATCTCCTCCATGAACCGCGTGGAGGGCAGGGGCGTGCACAATATCTCGGTGGGAGAGATCGTCAAGGTCCCCACCCAGAACGGGATCCCGCTGGCAGCCGCCCCGGACTTCGACGCGCAATGCCGCGGCTACGGCGTGAGCCCGGAGGACGTGCTGGCCGCCAACGGCGTCAGCCGGGCGCAACTGCAGCCGGGGATGCGCCTGTTCTTCCCCGGCGTGCAGCATACCGGCTACGCGCGGTCTCTCGCGTTGGGCTCCGCCGTGGCGCTTCCCATCCACGGGTGGGAATCCTCGCCGTTCGGCTGGCGGTTGGACCCGTTCACCGGCCAGAGGAGCCACCACTCGGGCGTGGATCTCGCCGCCCCCGAAGGCACTGCCATCCGCTCCGCCACGGACGGGCTGGTGATCGCGGCCACCTATGACAGCATGCTCGGCAACTACGTGGAGGTAGCCGGTCCGCTGGGCTACCAGTACATCTACGGACACATGAGCAGCATCCTGACCCACGTCGGGGCTCGGCTGGCCACCGGCTCGGTTCTCGGCCTCGTGGGCCATACGGGCTATGCCACCGGGCCCCACCTGCACTTCGAGGTGCGCCTGCACGGCGTCCCGCAAAACCCGCGGAATTATCTGCCCGGAATCCGATAATCTCCGGGGGATTTGCTGTCCCCGGGGGGTTGGCCAGCAATGAGAAAACTCGTGATCAGCATCCTCGTCCTCCTGGCGCTGTTCTCCGCGTTGCGCGCCTACACGCAAGGGGCGTCCACCGATGCGGCCGGGCCCATCGGCATCGGCCTTCACCCCGGGCTCGTGGAGGTGAGCGACGGCTCCACCGACATCTCCGTGGCATTCGGCGCCATGGAGAAAACCGGCGCCCAGCCCTCGACGTGGAGCCTGCTTCCGCTGCGCCTGGTCTACCGAAGCGGGGACAGCTCGGTCACCATCGGGCTCAACGGCCTGTCATTCCTGCTGCGCGGCGGGGTCAGCGTGGGACGGCCCGTGCGCGTGGATGCGCCGCGGGGCTCCGATGTCGTGAGCATCGGCGGGAAGGTCACCGTCAACTCGCGGGTGGACGGGGACGTGTGGGCCGTCGGGTCGGACGTGGAGCTCACCCCGCGCGCACAGGTCAGCGGCAACGTGGTGGCCCTCGGCGGAAAGGTGATCGCCTCCGCCGGCGCGGTGGTGGACGGCAGCGTCAGCCAGGTACCCCAGATCAAGATCCCTTTCCTCGGCGTGCTGGGTACGCAGTTCTCCGTGCAGGTACTGGCCACCGGGCGCCATTTGCTGGGATTCGTGCTGCTGGGCCTGGCAATCTTCCTCTCGAGCTTCTACCGCGAGGCACACGCGCGGATGCTGTACCAGTCCATCCCGGCCACGTGGCGGGAGGCGCTCATCACGCTGGCCGTATCCCTGGTAGCGATCCCCGTGGTGACCATGCTGCTGGTGGTCTCGGTGGTGGGGATCTTCCTCATCCCCGTGCTGGCCTTCGTGGTCATCCTCTTTGCGCTGGACGGCTTTCTCACGCTGTGCGTCCGTTTCGGAGCGCTGCTGCGCCGGCTGGACCTCCCGCAGAGCGGGAACATCCCGCTGTCCCTGGCCACGTCCGGTCTCCTGGGCCTGTTCGTGGTGAAGCTCCCCGCGCTGGCGGGCATCTTCCTGACGCTGCTGCGGTCCGGCGCGACCGCGCTGCTGGGCAATGCGCTGCAGGTGATCACGCTGGCGGCCATGACGGCGGGCATGCTCTACGGCTTCGGTGCCTCCATGGCGTTCGTGCGCCGACGCTCGACAAAAGCATAACCCGAAGGGCGTGCGAGCGGGGCCCCAGCGCGAAAACCCTGCGCGAAGCGGGCGCGTGAAGGCCCGGAACCCTGGGCGCGGACTTTCGAGACCCTACTGCCCGTGACAGTACTTGTACTTTTTCCCTGACCCGCAGGGGCACGGGTCGTTGCGTCCCACCTTGGGGACGGAACGCTTGACCTGCGCCTGCTGCGGCTGCGAGCTGCCGCCCCCGTTTCCGCTCCCGAACGCGGCCGCCCCCCGGCCGCCGGCGCGTGCGCCGACCGCCACGCCGCCCTGTGCACCCACCGCGGTGGTACCGGAGCCCCCGGCCGCGAACTGTCCCATGGTGCCGTGGGACGCCTGGACCTGCGCGCCCGCGCGCGCGGCCGTGGGCGGTGCCGCGGGCGCCTGCTGGATGCGCACGCGGAAGATCTTTCGAGCGATGTTCGTCTTGATGTCGTAGAGCATGTCGTCGAAGATCTGGAAGCCTTCCAGCTTGTACTCCAGCAGCGGGTTCTTCTGGCTGTACGCTCGAAGGTACACGGCCTCCCGCAGCGCTTCCAGGTTTTCCAGGTGGTCCTGCCAGCGCGAGTCGATGGCCCGCAGGTACTCGAACTGGATGAAGCGGTTGAGGATCTCTTCCCCGATCTCGGCCGCCTTCTGGTTGATGCTGTCCCGCAGCTCGTCGCGGATTGCGCGGTTCACGTCCTCAATGGGGAGAGTGGCGATCTGCGCCGCGCTGAGCGCCGGCTCGTGGAACAGGCTCTCCTTCATTTCGGCCAGGAGGTTGGCCGCGCGGACCTGCGGCGTCTCCGAGGAGGTGCGGAAACGCTCGAAAATCTCGGCGTACAGCTCCTCGCCGGTGGAGATCACGCGGTCCTTGAGGTGCGGGTCGGAGACGATCTCGTCCCTGCGCGCGTAGATGAACTTGCGCTGCTCGTTGAGCACGTCGTCGTACTCCAGCAGGTGCTTGCGCACCTCGAAGTTGCGCTCCTCCACCTTGGACTGCGCGCGCTCGATGGCGCGGTTGAGCCAGGGGTGGACGATGGGCTCGCCTTCCTTCATGCCCATGCGCGACATCAGCCCCTTGATGTTCTCCCCGCCGAAAAGCCGCATCAGGTCGTCTTCCAGGGAGATGTAGAAGCGCGACGAACCGGGATCGCCCTGGCGGCCCGAGCGGCCGCGCAGCTGGTTGTCGATCCGCCGCGCCTCGTGGCGTTCGGTGCCCAGCACGTGCAGGCCCCCGATGCCCTTCACGTCCTGGTAGTCCGCGACCCACCGGGGGTATTCCTCCGCGAGCGCCCGGCGGAAGGTCTCCTCGTCCGCCTGCGTGCCCGCCCGGCGCCTGGCGCGGAACTCGGCGTTCCCGCCGAGCTTGATGTCGGTGCCGCGCCCGGCCATGTTGGTGGCGATGGTGACCGAGCCCCGAGCGCCGGCGTCCGCGATGATCATGGCTTCCCGGGCGTGGTTCTTGGCGTTGAGCACCTCGTGGCGGATGCCGCGCGCCACCAGCATGCGGGACAGCTGCTCGGACTTCTCGATGGAAATGGTGCCCACCAGCACGGGCTGACCCTTGGCGTGCAGCTCGCCGATCGAGGCGCAGATCGCCTCCAGCTTCTCCTTCTCGGTGAGGTAGATCTCGTCGTCCCGGTCGTCCCGGACCACGGGCCGGTTGGTCGGGATGACCACCACCTCGAGGTTGTAGATCTTGCCGAACTCCTGGGCCTCGGTGTCCGCCGTGCCGGTCATCCCGGCCAGCTTGCCGTACATGCGGAAGTAGTTCTGGAAGGTGATGGTGGCCAGGGTGCGGTTTCGCTGCGCGATCTTGATGCGTTCCTTGGCTTCTATGGCCTGGTGCAGGCCCTCCGAGTAGCGGCGGCCGTAGAGGATGCGGCCCGTGAACTCGTCCACGATCTGCACCTTGCCGTCCTGGACCACGTAGTCCACGTCCTTGGCGTACAGCTTGTGGGCCCGGAGCGCCTGCGTGAAGTAGTGGAGGTACTCGAAGTTCTCGTCCACGAACAGCGAGCCGCGGATGAGGCCCCGTTTCTGCAGCAGCTCCTCGATGTGGTTCATTCCCTGGTCGGTGAACGTGACCCGCTTGTTCTTTTCCTCTATCTTGAAGTCGCCGGCGGGCTGCGCTTCCCCCTCGGGATACGCTCCCGTCTCGGGGTCCTTCTCGCACTCCACCATCTGGTCCACGAGCTTGTTGACTTCCGCGAACTTGAACGTGTCGTCCTCCGCCATTCCCGAGATGATGAGCGGCGTGCGCGCCTCGTCGATCAGGATGTTGTCGATCTCGTCCACGATGGCATACGCGTGCCCGCGCTGGACCTTCTCCGCCGGGCTCCAGCACATGTTGTCCCTCAGGTAGTCGAACCCGAACTCG
>DASRZR010000363.1:0-6868 GCA_035686185.1 Spirochaetia bacterium
CGCGCGGTAGCCCCAGGAGGCGTCCAGCTTCATGCTCGCTGTCCGCGAGCTCCCGCGCAGGCCGCTTTCCAGGCTCCGGAGGTAGCGGTACTGCCGGTCGATCTCGGGGCTGACGCCGCGACCCGCAATGCGACGGACCACGTCCGCGCGGACAAGCTCCATCATGCGGTCCAGGTTCGTGCCGCTGGAAAAGCTGACGGCAATCGGCACGGGAACGAGCATTTCCCCGTCCGCCGTGTAGCCGGTCATCCCGTCCGTGTAGTAGCCCTTTTCCAGCAGCACGGGCGTGGAGCGCGGGAAGAAGCGCAGCGTGCGGTAGTACTCCACGCGCTCCCGGGCGCCGCGAAGCTCTTCCTGCAGGCGCGCGTCTCCGGGGCTGGCGGCAAGCTCCTTTTCCAGCCCGGGGATCAGCTCGGCGTCGATGTAAAACACCGCCTGGGAGAGCGGCATCTTCATGGACGAAGAAGAGTACGTGAGCTCCTCTCCCTCTTCGATTCCGTACGGAGGCGGCTGCGGGTGCTCCCGCACAAACACGGGGAACAACAGGAGCAGGAGCCGTCGGATGAACGGAGGGTAGTCATCGATGTCGAGCGGCGCGTAGCGGTCGTCCACGCCGGCGTACTTGCGTACCGCGGAAACGATGGTGCGGGCCAGGATGCGGCGCGCCCGGGCATCCTCCTGCCGGGCCTCCAGGAGACCTCCCCCGCCCGCCAGGAGGAAATCCTCGAGCCGGGCGCGCACCTCGGCGTAGCCGGGGCTGGCGGCGACAACGCCCTGCTGGTCCCGGCTCACGTTCTCCGAGAGCAGGCCGTCCACGAGCTGGAGCGCTCCAAGGGCTTTCTGCCGAGCCTCTTCGGCGGCCTCCGCCGAATGGTGCTCCAGCAGGTGGCGCGCCAGCGTCAGTCGGACCGCCGCAAGGGAGAGCACGCGGTCGATGTCCCGCAGGCCGGAGAGCTTCTCCTCCGCGGTCCGGACCTCTTCCTCCAGGACGGCTTCCCGGTCACGCAGCGCCTGGAGCCGGGAGGAAAGCTCGCGCGGCAGGCCGTCACTCACGCGGCCGACCTACTCCTTTTCCACTGCGAGGAGTGACACGTCGTCGTTGAACACCTCGGAGCCGCGCCACGCGATGAGAGCCTGCCGCAGGTTCTTCACCAGCTCGGAAAGCGGGGAGGTGCGGCCGGCCCGGATGGCCTCCTCCAGCCTCTTCGCGCCGAAGCTGAGGCCGGCGGGATTGGCGCAGTCCATCAGGCCGTCGGAGTACAGGAACAGGCGGTCTCCGCTTGTCAGCTCCAGCTCCTCGGAGGCGATGTCCGCGCTCGGGAACAACCCCACCGCGTACCCTTCCAGCCGAAGCTGGGTAAGGGTGCCGTCCGCTTTCTGCAGTATCGGGAACGGGTGACCAGCCCTCACGAGGCGCAGGCGGCCGGTGGCCGGCTCGATGGTCGCGTAGCTCATCGTGAAGTAGGGGTTCGCATCGTCGCGGAGGTAGAACCGCGTGTTCAGCTTGCGGACGACCTCCGCCGGAGAGAGCACGCGGAACCCGGAAGACTGCCGGTTTCTCTCCATCAGGATGCCGCCGGCATCCGTCTGCGGGGTCAGGAACATGTGCAGCACCAGCGAGAACAGGGACGGGATGATCCCCTGGCCCACGACGTCGATGGCGTAGAACGCCGCGTGCTCATCGTCCAGCCGGAAACAGCCCAGCGCATCCCCGCCGCCCAGCGTGGTGGGGAGGAACAGCCATTCGAATCGCAGGCCGGGGATCGTGGTCTCCCGGGACGGCTGCAGACGCTTCTGCACGATGGAAAGCTCTTCCAGCTGGCGCAGGACCACGTTCTGGATCCGGTCCCTCTCGCTCGTCTCCCGGAACACGTACAGGATCCCGAACAGCGTTCCCTCGGGGCTGCGCAGGGGGGAGGCGCTGAACTCCACGGGAAGCTCGCGGTCCTCACCGAGAACGAGCCGGCAGTTGGCCTGCAGCGTGCTGCGGCCTTCCAGGAACGGCTCCGTCACCGGGAACGCGACCGGGGTGCGTGATTCCGCGTTCACGAGGTGGATGATCTCCGACAGCCGGGTTTCCACCATGTCCTTGCGCGGACGGCCCAGCAGCGTCTCCGCGGCCGGGTTGGCGAACTTCACGTATCCCTTGGGATCGCAGATGAGCACGGACTCCATCATGCTCTCGGCCACGGCCGACATCCACCACCCATTCTCCCGGATCCCGCGCGTGCGGCGGTGCTTCATGAGGGACATCTGCAGGATGGCGTGGAGGCTCTTCTCCTCGAACGGCTTCAGCACGTAGCCGTACGGCTCGGTGAGCTGCGCCTGGTCCAGCGTCTCGGAGTCGGAGAATGCCGTGAGGTAGACAATCGGCACGTCCAGCCGCTGACGGATGCGGTGCGCCGCCTCGATGCCGCTGATCCCGCCCCGGAGGTGGATGTCCATCAGCACCAGGTCCGGCTCCGTGTCCAGGAGCCGGGATACCGCCTCTTCCCCGCTCATCGCCATCAGCGGGACCTCGTAGCCCAGGCCCCGGAGCGTCTCGGAGATCTGCATCGCCACGACGCCCTCGTCTTCCACCACCATGATTCTTGCCTTGCCCATGTGACCCTCGCTATCGGGTGCCGCCCGCTGCCGGGCCGCCGCAGAATGCCAGCGCCAGGCCTGCCATCGTCGTGACGCCCGGCTCCAGCGCCTCGTCGTTGAAGTCGAACCCCGGGGAGTGCAGCGGCGGCCACTGCTCCCCCAGCCCGAGCCTCAGCAGTGCCCCCGGCACGTGCTGCAGGTAGTAGGCAAAATCCTCCGCCGTCATGGACGGAGGGTGCCGCGGCTGCCACGAGGAAGGCCCGAGGTGGTCCGCCACCACGCGGGCTGCCAGCGCCACCGCTTCCCCATGGTTGACGAGCGGCACGTAGCTCTGGTCGTACTCGACCCGGCCCGTGCAGCCCGCCGCGGCGCAGATGCCGTCCACGGTGCGCTGCACGCGCTGGCGCATCAGATCCTGCACGCCCTCATCGTAGGACCGCGTCGTTCCCTCCAGCGTGACCTCGTCGGGGATCACGTTGGAGGCGTGCCCGCCCTCGATGCGGCAGACGGAGAGGAGCGCCGCTTCCCTTGGGTCCACGGCGCGGGAAACCAGCGTGTGCAGCGCCGTCACGACCTGGGCCGCCGCGAGAACCGGGTCCGCGCCGTGGTGCGGCTCGGCGGCGTGGCCTCCCTTGCCCCTGACCGAGATTCGAAAGCTGTCCGCGGCGGCCATGGCCGGGCCGGCGCCAGAGCTGATCGTCCCTTGCGCCAGTCCCGGCCAGCCGTGGAAGGCGAACGCCATGCCGGGCCGGGGCCCCAGGTCCAGCAGTCCCTTTTCGATGAGCACCTTGCCGCCGGCCGATTCCTCCTCCGCGGGCTGGAACACGAACCTCACGGTTCCGTGCAGTCGGTCCGCCAGGGACGAGAGCACACGGGCCGTGCCCAGGAGGATGGCCATGTGGCCGTCGTGGCCGCAGGAGTGCGCCCGTCCGTCGTGACGGGAGCTCCATGCGACGCCCGTGCGCTCGTGGACCGGCAGGGCGTCGATGTCAGAGCGAAGCAGAATGCAGGGGCCGTCCGCGGCGCCCCGGAGCGTTGCCACCGTGTCCGTGCCGATCAGCGGCGGGTGGACCTCCAGCGCGGTGTCCGCGAGGAACCGACGAATGACTGCCTGGGTCTCGGTTTCCTGGAAATGCAGCTCCGGGATCTGGTGAAGCGCATGGCGTACGGCCACGAGGTCCGCAAGGACCTCTTTCACCCGGCCTCGAAGCTCGTCGCTGGCAGCCATCGATCAAATGTAGCAGACAACCGCGCCGGAGTCATGGGTCCGCAAAAAAAGACGGGTCGTGGCCCACTGGGCGGGCACGACCCGGTGAACGCAGAAGAACGGGCAGCAGGCTACATTTTGGGCGGAAACTTGTCCGGATCGATCACTTTGCCCAGTAATAGAGCGGATATCCCCGATACGTGGCCAGGGAGCCCCCGTCGGGACGCGTGATGGTGGAGAAGTCGGCCGCATTCAGGCAGGCGCTCGTGTTCACCTTGTCCCGGGTGAACCAGTACAGCGTCAGTCCGCTCTCGTCGGTGAGGTACCTGACGCCCGCGGGCGTCGTGCGCACCTGGATGGACTGCGCGGCCGCCAGGCCCGCGGACCCGATGAGGAGCGCCGCGACGATCACAAGCACGCCAAGCTTCTGCTTCACCCGTTTCTCCTCACCCTGCTGCAATTTATTAAACGTAGAGTGCGCTGTCCAATGATTCGCCGCCGCCCCGGTCAGTCACGCGGACCGGCCGGCGCCGGCTCGCCGAACATGTTCGGAGCGCCGAACAGGCGTCGATCCAGGGAAAAGAAGCGCGCGGGGAACGGGAGCATGAAAAACGTGGGGATGCCCAGACAGAAATCTCTGATCACGGTAAGCGGGCTCACCGTGCTCTCGACCGCGGGCCCGAAGCATCCGCAGTCGATAGCAAGCCCTTTGGCCATTGCCCAGGCCTGGGCGGCAAGGAACAAGGCGAACAGCAGGGTTCCTGCGAGGGCCGCACCCCGGACGAGGAGTCCAATAGCAAGGTAGACGCCTACGCCCAGCTCAACGAAGGGCAAAACGTATGAAAAAGGAGCCACGAGCAGTTGCGGCAGAAGCTGGTAGCGGCTGACCTCCACCTGGAAGGACTGAAGGTCAGCAACCTTGACGGCTCCCGCGAAGAGCCAGATGCCGGCCGCCAGCAGGCGGATGGCAAGCCCGATCCAGGAAAGCGCTCTACTTTCCGGCAGCTTCATGGAGCTTCTGGGAAAGGAGCATGTCGGGCTGCTCCCGGTCATTCCGCCACGAGACGCGGCCCCGGGGATCGATGACGTAGAACGTGGGATACAACCCGATGCCGTAGGTCCGCGTCACCGCGCCGGCGCCGCCGGCCTGTTTGTAGCTGCCCGTCGGGGTGCCGGGGTCCAGCAGCGTCGGCCACGGGATGTGGAAGAACCGATCGAACGCGTACAAGCTCGCCGGATCCTCTCCGTCCGCGTTCACCGACAGGAATGCGAAGTCGTCTGACGGAAGCGTACCGAAGAGCTTCACAAGGTGCGGGGCCTCGGCCTGGCAGTGCGGGCACCACGTGGCAAAGAACTCCAGGAGCACCGTCTTGCCCCGGTAGTCGGACAACCGTACGGTGGAACCTGTCGGCGTGGACAGAACGAAATCCGGGGCAGGGGCGCCCACGGCGAGCACCGTCCGGCTGGGGGCCATGAGCTGGATGTCCGGCGGCAGGTTCTCCACGATCCCCACATCGGGCTGGTTGGTCTGGCGGAAGCCCAGGGCATCCGCGGCGGCCGCCAGGCTGTCCGTTGCCGCTGCGCCCGGCGTGGTCGATGACGGCACCGCGGCAGCGGCGGCGGAAGCCGTCGGTGCGATTGCCACCGAGCCCGTGGACGGGGTCGAACGGGTACTGATGATGAGGGCCGCTGCCACTCCGGCCGCGAGCACCACGGCAGTGCAAAGGATGATGAGGCGGCGCAGGGCGCGCGGGTTCACTGACGGAGCACGTTCCATGTAGATGGAATATAACGGGCGCCTCGTGCCGGCGGCTACGAAGGACCGGGGATCAGGTGCGCAGGTCCCCGTTTCCGCGCAGCACCCACTTGTACGTGGTGAGCTCCTTCAGACCCATGGGGCCGCGCGCGTGCAGCTTGTCGGTGCTGATGCCCATTTCCGCCCCCAGGCCGAACACGCCCCCGTCATTCAGCCGGGTGGAGGCGTTCACCACGACGACGGCGGAGTCCACCCGGTTTACAAACTGCTCGATGGCCAAGGCGTCCCGGGAGCAGATTCCGTCCGTGTGGCGGGAGCTGTAGGTCTCGATGTGGGAGATCGCCTCGTCCAGGTCCTTCACGACCTTCACCGCGAGGATGAGGTCCAGGTACTCCTCGTACCACTCCTCCTCCGTCACCGGTTTCGTGTCGGGAAGGACGGCGCGCACCCGGTCGTCACCCCGAAACTCGACCTGCTTCATCTTCCCCCGAACGAGCGGCAGGAACCGGGCCGCGATGGGTTCCTGCACGAGCAGCTTCTCCAGCGCGTTGCAGGTGCCCGGCCGGTTGACCTTGGAGTTCGTGACGACATCGGCCGCCTGTTCGAGGTCAGCCGTCTCGTCCACGTAGATGTGGCACACGCCCTTGTAGTGCTTGATCACCGGCACGGTGGCGTTCTCCGTTACCCGCCGGATGAGCGCCTCCCGGCCGCGCGGGACCACGAGGTCGATCAGGCCGGTCTGGCGGACCAGGAAGTCGATCGCTTCGTGCTCGGTCCGCTCGACATACTGCACCGCCTCGCCATCCACGCCGGCGGCCGCCAGTCCCTCCCGCAGGCACTCGACGAGAGCCCGGCTGGACTGCAGCGCCTCGCTGCCTCCCCGCAGGATGGCCGCGTTGCCGGACTTCAGGCACAGCACCGCCGCGTCCACCGTCACGTTGGGCCGAGACTCGTAGATCATCGCGATGACGCCGATGGGAGTTCGCACCTTCTCCAGCGTGAAGCCCGCGGGCCGTCTCGTCCCGATCACCTCGCCTACCGGGTCTTCCAGGGCCGCCACGTCCCTTACCGCGGTGATGATGTCGGTGATCCGCTCATCCGTCAGCGTGAGCCGGTCCACCATGGCGGAGGACAGGCCGTTCGCGCGCGCGCACTCCACGTCCTTCGCGTTGGCCGCTCGTATGGCGTCCCGGCGGTCGTCGATGGCGCGCGCCACGGACTGCAGCGCCGCGTTCTTCTTCGATGCGCTCAGGCTGCGCAGGCCGACGGATGCCTTCTGCGCCGCGCGCGCCAGGCCGGTAACGTACTGCTCGAGGTCA
>DASRZR010000364.1:0-5115 GCA_035686185.1 Spirochaetia bacterium
CGGGCGATAGCCGGCGTCCGCCTGGGCCTTCGTGAAGGCGTCTATGGACATGCTCGTGTCGTACGGAACAAGGACGGCGGTGAGGCTTGCCGTTCCCGTGGTGGAGTCCGGGAAGTCGGCGTCATTCACCTGCTTGTCTACCCAGTTGTAGCCACCGCCCTGCAGGGAATCGCTGATGCTCTGTGCGTAGTCGATCTGGACCGTGTACGGCTGGTTCGAATTGAACACAGCGCTGGCAGAGAGGGACGCGCACCCTAGAACCAGAGAGGCCATGGCGACGAGTGCTACTCGCGCCGGATTATTGAAGTGACGCATTGCAATGGCCAAGCTATGGTCAGTGCCCGGGACCGGCCACGGCACTAACAGGAAATTAGCCGTACGTGACCGGCAAGTTACTAGTCCGTGTCGCTCTCGATTCCCACGAGGCGCAGGCGGCTGTCGCGGTACACGTGCTTGAAACGCTGCTCCCCGCGCCGGGAGATGAACACGAGCTCTCCCTCCTCGAGGTAGAAGTCATCGAGCTCCCGCTGCACGTCCACCGAGTAGTAGCGTGTGAGGTACTCCAGCAGGCCGTCCAGGTTGATCTGCTCGAAATGCTCCACGAGCCGGTTGAACGTCTCCCGGCTTCCCCGGCGCTCGAGGAAGTACATCTTCTGCGCCATGAAGAAGATGATGTGGTCCCGCGTGTGCTCCATGACCACCTCTATGATCGACACCGGGACCCCTAAAACTGCACATCGAAAAAGGCGCGCGGGGGGGGGGCGCGGCGGGAGCCGGGACGGCCGGCTCCGGGGAAGACGGGCGCTCCACGGGCGGCGCGTTTGCTGCTATACTGCAACGGGAGGCAGTCCATGGCACAAGGCTTCAGTCTGGAGATAGATCCCTGGGTCTACCGCGCGAAGCACCGGGAAGACGGGACGTGGGCCGAGGAGTACATCGAAAAGCCGCACCTGAGCCCGAAGGAGGAAGCAGCGCTCCCCGCCGAGAAGCGGGCCGAGCTCCTGCTGAAGCGCAACAACTACGCCGACCTGCCGGTAGTGAACTACACGACTCAGTACGGCATGGGCTGCTTCGAGGGCTTGAAGGCGTTCCCCCAGCCGGACGGGAGCCTCTCCCTGTTTCGCCCGGATGAGAACGCGCGCCGGATGGAGTCCTCCATGAAGGGCCTGATGATGCCGTCATTCCCCGCGGCCCTGTTCGTCGCCGCGGTGCGCGGCGTCGTGAGCAGAAACCAGGCCCTCGGCTTTGCGCCGGCTTATGACCCGTCCTGGGCGGCGCAGGACTTCCTCTCCGGGAGCGCCGTCTACATACGGCCGTTCACCTACGCGGAGCCCGGCATCGGCGTGGGAATCTCCAAGGCGCCCTGGGTGATCGTGGTGAGCACCCCCGTGGGCTCCTACTTCAAGCCCGGCAACTCGCGCGCCGTGACCACGCGCCGCGTGAGGGCCAATCCCGGCGGGACCGGGTGGATCAAGGCGGACTCCAACTACGTGACCAGCGCGCTGGCCAAGATCGAAGCGGAGAAGGCCGGCTACATGGAGGCGGTGTTCCTGGACGCGAGGGAGCACCAGTACTTCGAGGAAGGATCTTCCTGCAACATCTTTTTCGTGATGAAGGATGGCACGCTCGTCACGCCGAGCCTGGAGGACACCATCCTGCCGGGCATCACGCGCAAGAGCATCCTCGTGCTCGCCGCGGAGCGGGGCATTCGCACGGAGGAGAGGAAGGTCTCCGTGACAGAGGTGTTCTCCAACGCCCGGGAATGCTTCGTGGCGGGTACGGCCGCCGGCATCACCTCCATCGAGTCACTCACGCACGAAGGCAAAGAGGCTGTCTTCGGGTCACGAGCCATCGGGGAAGTGACGCACGGCCTGCTGAAGACGCTGAAGGGCATCCAGTACGGCGCCGTGGCGGACACGCACGGGTGGATGTTCCCGGCCGTCGGCGCGCTTCGACGAGAGCCCGCCGCCGCGGGAGCGCGATAGCCCGCACGCGGCGGCGCGGCCCGGCGCCGTCAGCTCCCGCACCTACCAGCTCAGCGACTCGAAGTCCTTCGGCAGGTCGCTGTAGATGAACAGCCCGGAGCTGCGCACCGGGAACAGGATGGACTGCATGTTCAGGGACGCCAGCGCGCGGTCCTCGCTGCGCTTCACCGTGTCCGGGCTCCGGGCAAGTGACGAGGCGATCTCATTGGCCGCGGACAGGTAGACCAGCGCCTCCGACCGGCGGCGCCGGTCCCCGCTGCGGTCCGCCAGCCGGGCGAGTGTCACGCCCAGGTTGTTGTCCACCTTGACGATCAGCTCCAGCAGGGAGCGGTCATCGGCACGGTCCTCCGGGTGAAGAATCCCGAGGGAAGCCCGTCGCGATTCCAGCCGATCCCTCAGCCTCAGGAACGACGCCTGGGCGGCAAAGTAGTCACCGCGCTGGTAGAACGTGTCCCCCAGCGCGAACAACAGGTTCTGCGGCGGCTCACCCGGGGAAGGCAGGGACGAGGACACCGACGTGACGCCGGAGGAGGGCGCCGCACCGGGGGATGCGGCCGCGTTCGATGTTCCACTCGCAGCCTCGGCGCCGGCAGCCGTCGTCGTCCCGGGCGCCGAGGCCGCTCCGCGCGCGCCGCCGGCCGCCATGCTCCCGATGGAAACCGGGGGCACGTCCTGCGCGGGGGACGGATACGCGGAGGCATCCTCGGCCTGGGCAAAGGTGTCCAGCGCCGACTTGTAGTCCTTCTGGGCGTACTGCACGTAGCCGATCTTGTACGTGAGCAGCGGGCTGGTGTAGAGGTTGTCCGCCGCCTTCTGGTACAGGAGCGCGGCGTTTCCCAGGTTGTCCTCGTTGTAGTACGCCAGGTCTCCCAGCACGGCGTACGGCCTCCCGTACAGCGGGCCCTTGTCGATGATCCGCTGCTGCTGGTAGGTCTGCACCCGGCGCGTCGCGTCCTGCAGGTGGCTCTCCGCGTCGATGAGCCGGCCCGTGGCGTAGAAGTATTCGCCGAGCCGCGTCTGGGTGTCGATCTCCATGTTCAGCCGCCGGACGGTGAGCGGGGCCGTGGCGCGCGTGCGGTCGAGGGCCTCCACCGTGGCGTCCAGCGCCTTCTTCTCATCCGCAGCGTCCTGGACGATCCGGTAGTACCGGGCGAGGTTGTAGTGCACCTCCGGAAGGTTCGGCTGGTTCTTGTCCGCGCGGAACAGGACCTCCTGGACAAAGTCCAGGCGGCGGTGATCCACGAGGTACCCGCCCATCTCCGCGAAGGCGGCGGCGTCGATCTTGTCCTCCGGCCGGGCCGCATAGTAGCGGCGCAGCCGCTCCACCTCGTCTCCCTTGTCCGTGCGGATGAAGTACCGAAGCATGCGGAACAGGAGCTCATCCCGGAGGCCGTAGCCCTGCATGAGCGTGGCGTATGCCAGCCGGGCGGCGTCGTACTTCGCGCGGTCCCGGTCCGCCCACGCGAGGTCGTTGTCACCGGAAGCGAGCAGGGCGTCGTAGTCCTTCGGGTGCACGTTCAGGTACTGCGTGAGGAGGCCGTCCGCCTTCTCGTAGTCGGCCAGCGCCGTGGACTCCAGGCGCGCGTAGTCCAGGATGCCCTTCTTGTCCAGCGGCCATGACTTCAGGAGCTGGTCGTACTTGCCCTCCGCCAGCGGGTAGTTGCGCTTGGCGGCGAATGCCTCCGCGTAGCGGTAGTACCACTGCTTCAGCGGCCACACCGACGTGGCGCGCGCAAAGCGCTCGTTGGCCAGCGTGAAGCGGTCATTCGCGATCTGCGCGTAGCCGGACTTGTAGTTGGTCCACGCGTACAGCGGGCGGTAGATGTAGTTGTACCCCAGGAAACCGAACAGGGCGCCGGCGATGACCGTGAGGGCCACCACGCGCACCAGCGGCAGGAAGTTCTCCCGGAACGCGTAGCCGAAGGTCCGCTGCTCTTCCTCGAAGGCGAGCCCGGACTTCTTCTCGTAACCGGCGGGAATCCGGATGCGCTTCCCCGAGATCCGTCCCGCCAGCGTGGCGATCTCCTGGGCGCCTGCCCCGCGCACGAGCAGCCCCAGGAGGGCCGCGAGGTCGGGGCCGGAAACCATCCCCTCCCCAACGAGGTCCTGCACCGCGATCTTGAGGTTGCGCGGAAGGGACGCCAGCGTGCTCTTCAGCCGGGCGAACTGCTCCGGGGTGAGCTCGATCGGGCCTTCTCCCAGCGCTTCCGTTGCCTCTTCGGCCTCCGGCGGGGGGGGAGGAACCGGCGCGGCGCGCCGTTCGGCACGGCCTCTGCGTTCCGCGGCTTTCGGCGGGGGAGGTGGAGGTGGCGCCTCCTCCTGCGGCTCCCCGGAAGGGAATCCCGGGACCCCGAACTGCCCGGCGGATTCCGGCAGGCTGAACTCGTCCAGGTCGAGGTCGCCCAGGCCTTCCAGCCCGGCACCGGCCTGCTCACCGCCGGGAACGGCCTCCGACGGCCCCGGCATCTCGGACGGCATCTCCATGGACGGAAGCTCGCCGCCGGGCATCTCCGCCGAGGGACCCTCGGTCTCTCCGCCAAGATCCCCGAACGTGGTGGCATCCAGGTCAAAGGAGGGCGCTTCTCCGGCAGAGGGCTCCTCCGCGGACGGCATCGACGGTTCAGAGGGTATCTCGAAGCTGGATTCCAGCGAAGGTTCCGAGGGAACCTCGGCCCCGGATTCCGGTGCCTCGGAAGGGGCGGGGAACGCGCTCTCGTCAGCCGCGGATGGCTCGGCAAACGAGAGATCGTCCATGGCGGGAAGATCGAACGCGCCAGGTTCCGTTCCCGGCGACTCTTCGGTGGACGGTGCCGCGGGCTCCTCTGGCATGGAGAACGCGCCGAAGTCCTCCAGCCCGGCACCCTCGGCTTCCACGCCGGGCGACGTGGACTCCAACGGCTCGGCGATGTCGGAGGCTTCCTTGGTTTCCTGCGGCTCCTCCGGCAGCGTCTCCAGCGCGGAAAGGTCGGAACCCAGCCCCTCTACGTCCCCTTCCGGGAGCGCGAAGCTTTCTTCCGCGCCGGGCTCCGCCGCCGGTGGGGCGGCAGGCTCCGTGAGGTCTTCGATGCCTTCGGGGGCAGCCTCCTCGCCGAACAGGGACGCGAAATCCAGCCCTTCCGATGAGGAAGGC
>DASRZR010000365.1:0-4424 GCA_035686185.1 Spirochaetia bacterium
GCCGGGCCCATACGCGGGCCCGCGTCCGGCGCGGCGCTCGGGAGGGCGGCCCGCCCGACTGCGGCCGCCCTACTTCAACGCCGGCGTCTCGATCACCCGCATACTCTCCCACTTGCCCTGCCGGTAGCGCAGGAAGAACGCCACGGCCAGGACGATGACGTAGGCGGAGGCCAGCGTCCAGCAGACGTAGATGCCGGCGGAGAACCACCGGATGGCGGCGAAGTTCGGCAGCACCATGATCCCCAGGGACAGGCACAGGATCATCCACATGACGAACCGCGTGTCCCCGGCCCCCTTGATGGCGGAAGAGAAGATGATGTTGCCGGCATCGAAGAGCGTGTAGACCGCCACGAACCGCAGCAGCACGGCGGCAAGGTCCGAGATCGCGGCGAACTCCCGCGGGTCCGAGGCGGCGGCGAACGGGAAGATGAACAGGCGCGGCACGAGGAAGAACAGCACGGCCACCGTGACCATGTACAGCGCCGTGAGCTGGAACGCGGAGCCGACGCTGGCCCGGGCAAGCCGCGGATCGTTTCTGCCCAGCGCCTGGCCCACCAGGACGGAGACCGTGATCCCGATGCCGATCATCGGCATGAACGCAATGGTGTTCACGTTGAACGCAAGGTTCGTGGCCGCCAGCTCGTTGCGGCCGAGCCGGCCCACCAGCAGGATGAAGGCGGTGAACCCTCCCATGTCCACGAAGAACTGGACCCCGCTGGGGACCCCGTAGCGCAGCAGGGCGCCCAGGGCCTTTGCCTGGGGCCGCCAGGAGTCCATCCGGTAGGTGGCGCGGAAGCGCCGTCCCAGCACGATGGCGGAGAACGCGACGCACTGGATGACGCCGGCAGTGACGGCGGCCCATCCCGCACCGACGATGCCCAGCGCGGGAAACCCGGCATGACCGAAGATCAGGAGCCAGTCCAGCAGGATGTTGGCGCCGGTGGCGGCGAGCGTCACCACCATGACCGCCGTGGTCCGGCCCAGGCCGGAGAGCATGCCGGAGAACGCGTTGAACATCACCACCGGGAAAGCGCCCAGGCACAGGATCTGGAACAGGCGGACCTCTTCCGCCTGCACGGCCGGGGCGTGCCCGACCCAGGAGAAGAACGCCGGCGCCGCCGGAATCAGCGCCAGGTTGAACAACCCCGCGAACAGCGCGATAGGCAGCGCCTGCCAGACGACCCGGCCCACGCGCGCATCCTGGCCGGCGCCGTGGTACTGGGCCACGAACGTGCTCACGTAGCCCGCGGTGGAGATGAAGACGCTCATGATGGCGTAGTTCACCATGCCGGCGGGCATCGCGGCGGCCAGGGCTTCCGGGGAGTGCCAGGCGAGGAACATGCGGTTGATGAAGCCCTGCAGGGACCAGGAGCCCGTGGAGAAGATGAGCGGGATTGCCATGGCGAGCACCTGGCGGTAGCCGCCCTCGGCGTGCCACCGGCGCTTCAACTCCTGTACGGCGGACATGGTGTGGGCGCCAAGGATAGCGCGCCTGCCGTCTCCGCGTACAGGAGCCGGCGCGGGTGGACCGAAGCGATGCGCCGTCCCGAGGCTACTTCGGGTCCAGGAACGTGCCGTCCTGAAGCTGGGAGAACGCGCGCCGCAACTCGGCCTCGGTGTTCATGACGATGGGCCCGTACCACGCCACCGGCTCACTCAGCGGCTGGCCGGACACGAGCAGGAACCGTACCCCCTGCGGTCCGGCCTGGACCGTGACTTCGTCGCCGGAATCGAACAGCACGAGGCACCGGTCCTCCGCAAGGTCGGCGATCAGTCCGCCCTGCGTGGCGCCGTTGGCGGCCACCGTCTCCGTGGCCACGGGCTGCGGGCCGGACGCGTGCGAAAACCTGCCCGAACCGGCGAACACGTAGGCGAAAGCGTGCCGCGTGGTCTCCACGCGCAGCGTGGCGCGCCGGTCCGGCGGCACCGACACGTCGAGATACTGGGGCTCCGCCGCGATCTGGTCCACCGGCCCGGCCGCGTTCCCGTAGCTGCCGCAGACCACGCGCACGCGCGTGCCGTCGTCCTCCACCACGTCCGGAATTTCTTTGCTCTTGATGTCCTGGTAGCGCGGGGCCATCATCTTCATGGACGACGGCAGGTTGGCCCAGAGCTGGAACCCGTGCATCCGGCCGGCAGCGTCCCCGTGCGGCATCTCCTGGTGGATGATGCCGCGCCCGGCGGTCATCCACTGCACGTCCCCGGTGGTGATGCTGCCCTTGTTCCCCATGCTGTCCCCGTGGTCCACGGAGCCGGCGAGCACGTAGGTGATTGTCTCTATCCCGCGGTGCGGGTGCCAGGGGAAGCCGGCAAGGTAGTCCTGAGGGTTCTCGTTTCTGAAATCGTCCAGGAGCAGGAACGGATCGAAGCTCTCCGTCTCCCCGAACCCGAACGCGCGGCGAAGCTTCACTCCCGCGCCTTCCACGGTCGGGGTGGCACGGATGAGCTGCTTGATCGGACGGATGGACACGGGGCGGCCTCCTCGTACAGAAGATACTCACCGCCCCGCGGCCGAGGCCACGTCCCTACTGTCCGCCCGCCGCCTGCAGGATCTGCACTATCTGCCGGATGACCTCCCGGGGCAGGGAATTGATGCGCGCCTCCGCCCTCTGCGCCGCGTCCTGCAGGTCCTGGATGGCCTGCTGGGACTTGTTCATCTGGTCGATGGCGGCCTGGGCCTGCGCCTTCAGGGACTGGTAGTCCGCAAGCTGCGCCTTCAGGTCCGCGATCTGCGCGTCCTGGGCCTTCGACCTCGCTTCGAGGTCCCGGGTCTTCCCATCCACGTAGTCCGTCGTGGCGAGAAAGCCCAGGAACTTCCCACCGGCGCAGCCGCTGAGCGCCACGGCGGCGAGAACCGCCAGAACGAGAAGCTTCTTCATCCGTTTCCTCCGTGAGCCGTTACTGATAAAACACCGCGGCGCGCCATCGGTGACACGCCGGGACTCACCGTGTCACGGCCAGTCCGGGGCAGCCGTCGTCGAAGGCGGCGCGGTAGCTCTTCACCACTGAGGTGCGGCCGTACTTCCCGGCGATGAGAGCGGCCACGGCGTCCGCGCTGGCCACGGGCGTGCCGGAGGGCGAGCCGGCGCTGTCCGAGAACGAAAGGCCGGTGAGGGACTGCCACAACCCGAGGGCAAGCCGGGCCGCCTTCTCCGTGACCTTCTCCTTGTCCAGGGATGCTTTCAGGTACCGGGAGGCAACGGCGTTGGAGTCGTACTCGTTGAAAAACACGGCCAGCCGTCCCTGCGCCTGTGACGCAAGCTCCTTCGTGACGAACGGCCACCCGCCATCGAGGGAAGCGCGCTTCAGCACCTCGATCATCTCGCCGTTCCACACGAGGTCGTCATAGCCGATGTACGGCGTGGACAGGTACATCCATCCCAGACGGGTCGAGTCACCGGCCCGGGCCAGGTCCGCAAGTCGCCGGGCAAGCGCGTCCTTCCTGAGCACCCGCGGCTTCACCGACGGATCGCCCAGGTCTCCTTCCGCCACGCTGAGGGAGAACATCGGCGTCTGGCTGAACTGCTCGTCGAAGATCGCGTCGCTCTTCTGGGGGCCGGTGGACCAGAAAGCGGCCGGTAGCGCCCCGAGGGCCTGCGCGGCCGCCTCGAAAGAGCCGGACCGCAGCAGCCGGACTCCGCGTATGTACTCCACGCCCGGGGCCGTGTACGGGAACCGGGCCGCCGCGGCCGCCGTCTCCGGGTCCGGCGGAGAAACCATGATTTTCTCCAGGGCCGCGAGGTCCTGGGGTTCCATGTACATGTCCAGCATGAACCGCACCGTTTCCTGGTAGCCGGCCAGCGCGAATGCCAGTACCGCGCGCGGCTCGTCCCCCTGGGCGAGGTGTCGCAGTCCCAGTGCGCCGAACACCGTCTCCCGCGGCGCGGTATCACCGGCCCTGGCGATGACATCCGCGGCCGCCAGCGCGTCCGGCACAAGGGCCTGCAGGTCCGCTTCCGGCCGCGCCTGCGCGAGGGCCACCACGAGACGCTCGATGGCCAGCGCTCCGTTGCCGGCCGAAGAGACGCGCCCGGTGTAGGCCTTGGCCGCGTCCAGCGCCGCCGCCGCGTCCGGAACGGAGCCGAGCAGGAGCGCGAGGTGCGCGGAGGCCGCGTACCACAGGCCGGGGTCCCACTCCTTGTTCTTCGCGATCACCTTCTGCACGAAGTCCCGAAGCGCCGAGATCTTCTGGTCATCTATCTGGCCGGACACGGGGCCGGAAGGAGCCACCACGGAAGCGGACAGCGCGGCGCCCGGGACCGCGTAGCCGGCCAGCAGCCGCGGCAGGCGCACCTGGTCGATGGCGCGCAGGGAGCGGATCAGAAGCTTGCCCAGGTGCGGGGAGCGGGGCTCTTCCGTATCGATGATCTCCATGTAGCGCGTGGTCTCCACGTGCGGGTCGGAGAGCGCCCGGAAGAAAGCGG
>DASRZR010000366.1:0-3255 GCA_035686185.1 Spirochaetia bacterium
GGGCGGGTTCGGGACGGGAAAGACGGTGCTGGAGCAATCGCTGGCAAAGTATTCGGCCGCCGACGTCATCGTCTATGTCGGCTGCGGGGAGCGGGGAAACGAGATGACCGACGTGCTCACCGAGTTCCCCGAGCTGATCGACCCTCGCACGGGTCGTCCGTTGATGGAACGCACGGTGCTCGTGGTCAACACCTCCAACATGCCGGTGGCCGCGCGGGAGGCATCCATCTTCGTGGGGGTGACCATCGCGGAATACTTCCGTGACATGGGCCACGCCGTGGCGGTCATGGTTGATTCCTCGTCCCGGTGGGCCGAGGCGCTGCGCGAGATTTCTTCACGCCTGGAGGAAATGCCCGGCGAGGAGGGCTACCCCACGTACCTGCCGTCACGGCTCGCATCGTTCTACGAGCGGGCGGGCGCGGCGCAGTGTCTTGGCGATGACGGCCGGCGCGGGTCGGTGACCATCGTGGGCGCGGTCTCACCCCCGGGCGGGGATTTCTCCGAGCCGGTGACGCAGAGCACGATGCGCGTGGCCGGCGCGCTGTGGGCGCTGGACTACCCGCTGGCGCACAGCCGGCACTACCCCGCCATCAACTGGAACAGGAGCTACTCCCTGTACGACGAGCGCCTGGCGCCGTGGTTCCGGGAGCACGTGGGTGAACGCTGGCCGGTGCTGCGGGAGACGCTCGTGCGCCTGCTGGAGAAGGAGGCGGAACTGCAGGAGGTAGTGCAGCTCGTGGGGCCGGATTCCCTGCAGGAAACGGACCGTCTCACGCTGGAGACCAGCCGCATGCTCCGGGACGGCTTCCTGCAGCAGAACGCGACATCGGAGATCGACGCCTCCTGCCCGCTTTCCAAGCAGCACGGGATGCTGGCGCTCCTGCTGGAGTTCCACGAGCTGGCAGGTGCCGCGCTCGCGGCAAAGGTGCCGCTGGCAAAGGTGCTGGCCGTTCCCGAACGGGATGACCTGGCGCGCCTGAGGGAGATACCGACGGACCGGTTCGAGGCGCAGGCCGAAGAGCTCCGTGCGCGGCTGCGCGCGTCCTTCGACAAGCTGCGGAAGGCGGACGAACCATGAGCGACCTGTCCCTTCTCACCCACGAGTACCGCGGGGTGCGGCGCGTCTCCGGCCCCCTCCTGTTCGTGGAGAGCGCCTCCGACCTGCCGTACAACGGCACGGTGTCCATCACCAGCCGAGGGGGAGCGCCACGGCACGGGCAGGTGATCGAGGTTTCGGACGACATGACGGTGGTCCAGGTCTTCGAGGACACCATGGGCCTGGACGTGGCGGATACCTCCATCTCGCTGGTGGATCGGGAAGCGCGTCTGGGAGTCTCCGAGGACCTCATCGGCAGGATCCTGGACGGCTCGGGCCGGCCGCGGGACGGGCTTCCGCCGCTGCTGGCCGACGAGCTGCGTCCGGTCTCCGGCGTGCCCATCAACCCGATCTCGCGCGAAAAGCCGCGATCGTTCATCCACACGGGCGTCTCCGCCATCGATGGGTTCAACACGCTGGTGCGGGGACAGAAGCTGCCGGTGTTCTCCGGAGCGGGGCTTCCCGGCAACGAGATCGCCGCCCAGGTCCTTCGCCAGTCCCGCGTCACGGGAGAGTCAGAGACCTTCCTGATCGTGTTCGCCGCCATCGGGATCACGCAGCGGGAGGCGGCCTACTTCCTTTCCGAGTTCGAGCGGACCGGCGCGCGAAGCCGCGCGGTGACGTTCCTCAACCTCGCCGACGATCCCACCATCGAGCGGCTTCTCACGCCGCGCTGCGCGCTCACGGCGGCGGAGTACCTGGCCTTTGACCGCGGCTACGAGGTGCTCGTGCTGATGACGGACATGACCAGCTACTGCGAGGCGCTGCGGGAGATCGGCACGGCGCGGGAGGAGATTCCCGGCCGCCGCGGCTACCCCGGCTACATGTATACCGACCTCGCCTCGCTGTACGAACGGGCGGGACGCATCAGGAACCGACGCGGCTCGGTGACGCTGCTTCCCATCCTCACCATGCCGGACGATGACATTACGCATCCCATCCCGGACCTCACGGGCTACATCACCGAAGGTCAGATCGTGCTCTCCCGACAGCTCCACCGCCGCGGCGTGTTCCCTCCCATCGACGTGCTGCGCTCCCTCTCCCGGCTCATGAACAACGGCATCGGCAGGGACCGCACGCGGGAAGACCACCGGGAGCTGTCCAACCAGCTCTACTCCAGCTACGCCAAGGGACAGGACACGAGACGGCTCGTGGCCATTGTCGGGGAGGACGCCCTGAGCGACCTCGATCGGAAATACCTGCACTTTGCCGATGAGTTCGAGCGCACGCTGATCCACCAGGGAGGCTCCGAGCGCCCCGTGGAGGAGACGCTCCGCCGCGGCTGGCAGATACTCGGCGCGCTGCCGGAAGCAGAGCTGCGCCGCATCCGCCGGGAGTTCATCCAGAGGTACCGGCCGACGCCACCGGAAGCGGCACCCGCGGAGGGGGCCGGGGAGGCGCCCGCCGCGTCGCCCGAGGCCGACGGGCCCGCGCCGGCGCCCGCGGACGGGACCTGACATGGACCAGATCAGCCCGACGCGCTCGGAGCTTCTCTCCCGGCGCGCGCAGATCCACCTGGCGCGCCAGGGTGCTGACCTCTTGCGCAACAAGCGGGAGGCCCTGGTACGGGAGTTCCTCTCCGAGCTTCAGCGGTTCATGGATACAAGGGAAGCGATGACGCGGGAGATGGCGCAGGCGCGCCATTCACTGATGCGAGCACTGGCGGTGGACGGCCCGGAAGCGCTGGCCTCCGCGGGTCTTGCGAGCCGGCGGAGCATCGAGATCCAGACCACGCAGAAAAGCATCTGGGGCACGAAGATCGTGGAGCTGGAAACCGACTATACGCCCCGCACCTCCGCGGAGCGCGGGTTCAGCGCGGCGGGCGCGAGCGCCCGGATCGACGAAACGGCGGAACGATTCGAAGCGGTGGTGGAGCTGCTGCTCCGGGTGGCGCCGCTGGACCGGAAGCTGACCCGTCTGGCGGAAGAGATCCGCCGCACGTCCCGCCGCGTCAACGCGCTGGAGCAGCGGATGCTTCCCGCCCTCCAGGAACAGGTGACGTACATCCGCGGCGTGCTGGACCAGCGCGAACGGGAAGACGTGCTTCGCCTGAAGCACCTCAAAGGAATGCGCCAGTAGTCGCAGGAATGCGCCAGTAGTCGCAGGAATGCGCCAGTAGTCGCAGGAATGCGCCAGTAGTCGCAGGAATGCGCCAGTAG
>DASRZR010000367.1:0-14699 GCA_035686185.1 Spirochaetia bacterium
GCACCGACACCTGGCGGCCGCGGAAGTCCTTCAGGAGCCGGGCGGCGATGGCATCCGGAGTCTGCGGCTGGATGGGCAGGCCGCAGTCCGGGCAGTGCTGCACCCCCAGCTTCACGAACAGCAGGCGGAGGAACGGGTAGATCTCCGTCAGCGTGGCCACGGTGCTCTTGCGGCCGCCCCGGCTGGTCCGTTGCTCTATTGCCACCGTGGGCGGCACGCCGTAGACGCCGTCCACGTCCGGCCGCTTTGCCGGCTGCACGAACTGGCGCGCGTAAGCGTTCAGTGACTCCAGGTAGCGTCGCTGGCCCTCGGCAAACAGGATGTCGAACGCGATCGTGCTCTTGCCGCTCCCGCTCACGCCGGTGATCACGCTGAACGCGTCCCGGGGCAGCGACAGGTCGATGTTCTTCAGGTTGTGCTCGCGGGCGTGGCGGATCACGATGGCGTTGTCCGTCACGCCGGGGAGCGGTTCCTCGGACGCCGTGCGGCGGGACGGGGCTTTCTTCACGTCCTTGAACGCGGCAAGCCCGCCGGTTTTCAGCGCGGCCCCGGTCCTGCTTTCCGCGCACCGGGCGATCTGCGTCGGCGTGCCGACGCACACCACGGTGCCGCCGGCGTCTCCGCCCTCCGGACCGAGGTCGATGATCCAGTCCGAGGCCCGGATCACGTCCAGGTTGTGCTCGATGACCACGACGCTGTGCCCGGCTGCCACGAGCTGACGGAAGGCGCCCAGCAGCGTGGCGATGTCATCGAAGTGCAGCCCGGTGGTCGGCTCGTCGAACAGGAACAGCGTCCCCTTGCCGCCCCGGGAAGGGGCCCCTTCCCCGAGGAAGCCCGCCAGCTTCAGCCGCTGCGCCTCGCCGCCGCTCAGCGTCGGGACCGGTTGGCCGAGGCTCACGTAGCCCAGGCCGACCGCCGCAAGCGGCGCAAGTGCCGCCAGGATGTCCGGGAACTCGGAGAAGAACTCGCAGGCCTCGGAAACGGTCATGTCCAGCACGTCGGCGATGGACCGGCCGGCTCCCGTCGGGCCGTCCGTGGCCCGGGCGCGGCGAGCGACGGGGGCGGACGGGTACAACCGCACGTCCAGCACTTCGGAGCGGTAGCGCCGGCCATCGCAGTCCGGGCAGCGCAGGTACACGTCGCTCAGGAACTGCATCTCGATGTGCTCGAAGCCGCTGCCGCCGCACGTGGGGCACCGGCCGTTTCCGGAGTTGAAGCTGAACGTGCCCGCGGTGTAGCCGCGCTCCCGGGACAGCGGTTCCGAGGCGAACAGGCGCCGGATCCCGTCAAAGGCGCCGACGTAGCTCACGGGGTTGGAGCGCGCCGTTCGCCCGATGGGAGACTGGTCCACCATCACGACGTCCTTCACGCGCTCGTGCCCGGCAATGGCGCGATGCCGCCCGGGCAGCTCCACCGGCTTGTGCTTGATGGCCGAGAGCGCGTTGTACAGCACGTCCTGCATGAGCGTGGACTTGCCGGATCCGCTCACGCCCGTCACGCAGACAAGCCGGCCCAGCGGGATCTCCACGTCGATGTTCTTGAGGTTGTGCTCCGAGGCCCCGAGGATACGGATGCTGTCCGTGGCGCGCGACGGCGCGTTCGGCGGCAGCACGACGCCACGAGCCTCCACCTTGCGCTCCCCCGTGAGGTAGCGGGCCGTGAGCGACGTGCGGCTGGCCATCAGCTCGGGCAGCCCGCCGAAGAAGACGATCTTCCCGCCGCGTTCGCCCGCCCCGGGGCCCATGTCCAGGACGAGGTCCGCGGCCCGGATCACGTCGGGGTCGTGCTCCACCACCACGATCGTGTTGCCGGTGTCCCTCAGCTTCTTCAACACGGAGATCAGCCGGCCGATGTCCCGGGGGTGCAGCCCCACGCTCGGCTCGTCAAGGACGAAGAGCGCGTTGACGAGGGAGGTGCCCAGGGCGGTGGTGAGATTGATCCTCTGCACCTCGCCGCCGCTCAGGCTTCGGGACTGGCGGTCCAGCGTGAGGTACCCCAGGCCGACGTCCACGAGGTAGCCGATCCGGGTGCGGATCTCGGACAAGAGCAGCGAGGTAGCATCGTCAAGCGGCGCCGGCAGGCGCACGCCTTCGAACAGCTCCCGGCAGCGGTCGATGGGCAGCAGCATCACGTCATGGATGGAAAGCTTCTCGTCGCCGACCCGCCACTGCAGGGCCTCGGGCTTCAGCCGTGCCCCCTGGCAGTCCGGGCACAGCGTGTAGGCCCGGTAGCGTGACAGGAGCACCCGGATGTGCATGCGGTAGCTCTTCGTCTCCAGGTAGCGGAAGAAGCGCTTCGCGCCAAACCAGTGCCCGTCCTCCCACTCGCCCTCGCCGTCGAGCACCCAGGCCCGGTGCCCGGCGCTGAGCGCCGACCACGGGACATCCGTCGGTACCCCCCGGCGCCGCGCGTGCTTCAGCAGCTCCTCCTGAACGTCGCGGAAGCTTTCCGTCTGCCACGGCTTCACGGCGCCCTGGGCAAGGGTCTTGCTGTCATCGGGAATGACGAGGTTCCAGTCGATGCCGATGACCCTGCCGAAGCCCCGGCAGGCGGGGCAGGCCCCCACCGGGGAGTTGAACGAGAACAGGTTCGGCGTGGGGTCGTCGTAGTGGATGTCGCAGAACGCGCAGTGCAGGTCCGAGGAGAAGCGCAGCGTCTCCACCGTGTCACCGTCGCGGTCCAGAACGTGCGCGCTCACCCGGCCCTGGCCGTACTTCAGCGCCGCCTCCAGGTCCTCCACCACCCGGTCCCGGTTCTCCGGGCCGGCGGTGAGCCGATCCTGAATCACCTCCCAGCGCTTTCCTTCTCTTGCATGGAAGCGGGTGTAGCCCTGGCCCGCCAGGAGATCCTCCACCTCCTTCTCCGAGAAGTTTTCCGGGCGGCTCACGGAGAACGTGAGCAGGAGGCGCCTGCCCTGCGGGAGCTGCTCCGCGATGCTCTCCGGCGTGTCACGCCGCACCTCCCGGCCGCAGGTGCGGCAGAACAGCCGGGAGGCGCGCGCGAACAGCAGCTTCAGGTGGTCGTTCAGCTCCGTCATCGTTCCGACCGTGGAACGTGACGTGCGCACGGGGTTCGTCTGGTCGATGGCGATGGCCGGCGGGATCCCGTCGATGCGGTCCACGCGCGGCTTGTCCATGCGGTCCAGGAACTGCCGGGTGTAGGAGGAAAAGGTCTCCACGTACCGGCGCTGGCCTTCGGAATACAGCGTGTCGAACGCCAACGACGACTTGCCGGACCCGCTCACGCCGGTGATCACGATGAGCTTCCGCAGCGGGAGCGTGAGGGAGAGGTTTCGGAGGTTGTTCTGCCGGGCTCCCTGGATTCGGATGGCTTCCCGCGGGAGGGATGTCCCGGGGCGGCGCGTGGAAGAGGATCGTCGTGGTGCCATTGTGGTGGGCCGGGTCGGGTACCCGTTGTATTCCGGCTGCCCGCGGCGCAGTACAATATAGCGATCAGGGGGAGGACCGACAATGCAGCACCCGGGAGAAACCATTCCACTGGGACGCACGGCGTTGAGCGTGAGCGCCCTGGGCGCGGGCACGAACACGTGGGGCAGCCGCGGGGGACCGGATCCTGACAAGCGTTCGACGTTCGATTCCCTCCTGGACTGCGGCGTCACGCTGCTGGACACCGCGGAGATCTACACGGGGGGGGCCTCGGAGCGCACGATCGGCCGCTGCATCCGGGAGTCCGGGCGAAAGCCGCTTGTCCTCACGAAGTTCTTCCCCTTTCCCTGGCGCCTGGGGAAAGGCGCGATGAAGTCCGCCCTCCGCCTCAGCCTGGAGCGGCTGCAGCTCCCGCGGGTAGACGTGTACCTCCTGCACTTTCCCTGGCCGCCGGTGCCGGTGGAGACGTGGGCGGCGGCGCTGGCCGACGTGGCGGAGGCCGGTCTTGCCCGGACGGTCGGCATTTCAAACTGCGGGCCCGCGCAGACCCGCCGGATCCACGACGTCCTTGCGGCGCGGGGCGTCCCGCTGGCCTGCAACGAAGTGGAGCTCAGCCTGCTGCAGCGCCGCCCGTTGCGGTCGGGACTGCGGGACACCTGCCGGGAGCTTGGCGTGACCGTCATCGCCTATCGGCCCCTGGCCCTGGGGATGCTTTCCGGCAAATACGACAGCAGTCATTCCCCCGGAGGCTTTCGCGGCATGGTCTACGGTCCCCGCTACCTGGCGGGCATCCAGCCCCTGCTCTCGGCGCTGAGGCACATCGCGGCGGACCGGGGGAAGACCGTGTCCCAGGTGGCGCTGAACTGGATCCTGTGCAGGGGAGCGCTGCCCATTCCGGGAGTCAAGAGCGCCGAGCAGGCGCGGGAAAACGCCGGCGCCATGGGGTGGCGGCTTACCTCGCGGGAGCTCGAACGGCTGGAAACCTCGAATTGAGGGCAGTGCAAGAAACACGCCGCGCGGTGTTGAATCTGACATACCATGGAAACCGAAACGACGATCTACTGGTACTCTGCCACCGGCAACTCCCTTTCACTCGCCCGCGCGATTGCCCGGGAAATCGGCGGCGCGCGCATCGAGCCGCTGGCGCGCTACCGCGCGGAGGTCGCCCGGCCCCAGACGCCGCGGGTCGGCATCATTTTCCCTATCCACGCGTGGGGCCCGCCCCGGACCGTGGATGAGTTTGCTGCGCGGATCGACCTGGGGGCGGCGCACTACGTGTTTGCCGTCGCCACCTGCGGCGGCACGGCGGCGGGAACGCTGCGCAACCTTCGAAAGACGCTGCGCGCCCGGGGGTCCGACCTGCACGCCGGCTTCATCGCGCGGGCCCGCGGGTACATGCAGACCGACGGGAAGCCGAACCCGATGATCCAGCAGGTGCGCCGCCTTTCCGGCCGCCCCTTTGGCACGGTGGAAGAGCGGCTGCCCCAGATCGTGGACGCGGTCCTTCACGAGCTCCCTCACGATCCGGAGAGGAACGCGTTACCCGGCGCCATCCTCGGCAATTTCTTCCATACAAAGGCCGCGCCGGCGTTCCGGACCATGGACCAGACCTACCGCGTGGCCTCCTCCTGCAAGGGATGCGGCACGTGCGTTCGGGTGTGCCCCCGGTCCAACGTCACCCGTCAGAACGGCGTAACGGAGTTTCAGCACGACTGCGAGTTCTGTGGAACGTGCGCCACCTGGTGCCCGGAGCATGCTATCGGATTCAGCGGCCAGCCAGGGGCGGCGAGAGGCCACCACGAGGCAGTTTCGGTCAAGGACTTCCTTCTCCGCTGAGCGGAGCGTTCGTATATTGAACTCGGGAGTATGATGGCAGCTTCCGAGCGCGCCCTGATCATCGAAGACGACAAGGACATCGCGGACGTGGTGTCCCGGCACCTGAAGGACCTCGGGCTGGCCACGGACCGGGCATCGGATGGCCGCTCCGGGCTTGCCAAGGCGCTGGAGAACCGCTACGCGCTGGTGATCCTCGACCTGATGCTGCCGAAGCTGGACGGCGTGGCGGTGTGCTCCCGTCTGCGGGAGAAAAATCCCGCGCTTCCCATTCTCATGCTCACCGCGAAGTCGGAGGAGATCGACCGGGTGCTCGGCCTGGAGATCGGCGCCGATGACTACGTCACCAAGCCGTTCAGCGTGCGGGAGCTGATGGCGCGCGTGAAGGCGCTGCTGCGACGCACCCAGACGGAGAAGGAAGCGCAGACCGGTGGGACCATCCGGATCGGCGGCCTGGAGCTGGACTTCGACAAGCGAAAGGTCACCAGCGCGGGCGCCCTGGTGGACCTCACCGTGAAAGAGTTCGATCTCCTGGGCCTGTTTGCCCGCAACCCCGGGCGCACGTACAGCCGGTCCCAGCTCCTGAACCTGGTGTGGGGATACCAGTTCGAGGGGTACGAGCACACGGTGAACTCCCACATCAACCGGCTGCGCGCAAAGATCGAGTCGGACCCGGCCCACCCGAAGCTCCTTCGCACCGTGTGGGGCGTGGGCTACCGGTTCGCGGAGGCCGAGGAGCTTGCAGACTGATGCGCCTGTTCTCCTCGTTCTACGCGCGACTTTCCACGATCTTCCTGCTGCTGATCCTGGCACTCGGCGCCGGCTGCGTCGTGATCGCGTTCCGCGCCTCCCAGAGGCTGTTCGATGACGTGGAACAGCTTCTGAACCGGGGCTACGCGCGCAGCATCGCGCAGGAGCTGTCCCCGCTGGTGGCCAACGGCTTCTCCGAGGAGGCGGTGAAGAGCGCCATCCACTACATGATGGTGCTCAACCCGATGGTGGAGATCTATCTCCTGGATGACTCGGGCCGCATCCTGGCCTACTTCCTGAACCCGGCGGAACGGATCGTGCGCACGAGCGTGCAGATCGGGCCGGTCCAGCAGTTCGTCCAGTCCGGGGGCCGTCTCGCGCTCGGGGAAGACCCGCGCAGCGCGACGCGGGAGAGGCCATTCTCCGCCGCCGCCCTGTCCATGGGCGCACGGCAGGGATACGTGTACGTGATCCTGGGCGGGGAGAAATACGATGCCTCCCTGCGGATGATCCGTGACAGCTACTACCTTCGCGCCGGCATCGTGGCCTTCTTTCTTGCCCTGGCGGCCACGCTCATCGTCGGCCTCGTGTTGTTCTCGCTTCTCACGCGACGCCTCTCCTCCCTCAGCGAGGCGGTCCGGGGGTTCGAGAGGGGAGACCTCGGCCGACGCGTGGCCGAGGGGGGAAGCGACGAGCTGGGCGCGCTGGGCCGGGCATTCAACGACATGGCGGCCACCATCGAGGCCGACGTGGAGAAGATCCGATCCGCGGAGCGGATGAGGCGGGACCTCATCGGCAACATCTCCCACGACCTGCGCAGTCCCATCACCTCCATCCAGGGCTACCTGGAGACGCTGGCGCTGAAGGACGCGGAGCTCACCCCGGAGGAGCGCCGCTCGTTCCTGCAGGTGAGCCTGCGCAGCACCGCGAACCTGAAGCGCCTCGTGGAGGAGCTGTTCGAGCTGGCCAAGCTGGACGCCGGGCAGGTGCAGCTGCGGGTGGAGCCGCTGCAGGTGGCGGAGCTGGCGCAGGACGTGGCGCTGAAGCTCGCCCCCGAGGCCCGGAGCTCCCAGGTACAGCTCGCGGTGGAGCCCCAGGGCGACCTCCCGCTGGTGACGGGGGACGTGGGAATGCTGGAGCGCGTCATCACGAACCTCATGGAGAACGCGCTGCACTTCACACCCGCCGGGGGCCGGGTGAAGGCGGTCCTGCGGGGCAGCCCCTCCGAGGTGCGCGTCACGGTGGAAGACACCGGGAGCGGCATCTCCGCGGAGGACCTTCCCCACGTCTTCGAGCGTTTCTACCGCGCCGACAGCAGCCGCACGCCCGGAGCGCGAAACGGGGCCGGCCTGGGCCTTGCGATTGCGCGGCAGATCGTGGAGCTGCACGGAAGCTCGCTGGAGGTGGAAAGCCGTCCGGGAGAAGGGGCCCGGTTCTCTTTCACGCTCACCGCCCGCTCGTGACATCGCGTGTCACGATCCGTGACACTTTCGTGATTGCCCGTTCGTATATTCTGCCCATGAAAACGACGACACTCGTGGCCGCCATCCTGCTCGTCGGCGGCCTCTCATTCGGTCAGAGCATGATGAAGGCGGCTGCCGGCTCCGGGGGCACCGGCTCCATGATGGAGGCGACCACCGGCTCCGGCGGGACCGGCTCGATGATGGCCTCCAACGCGATGAGCGCGGACCCGACCGTGGGCGCCCAGCTCCGGCGCGCGCCGAGCACGGGGCGCAAGATCGTCTACACGGACCTCGCCGCCGCGGAAGCGCTGGCGGCCAAGGGTCCCACGGTCCTGTTCTTCGCGGCCGACTGGTGCCCGTACTGCCAGGCGGACCTGAAGGACATCAACGCAAACGGCTCCCGGATGGCGGACATCACCATCGTGGTGACCGACTACGACAAGGAGCGCCAGTTGGAGAAGCAGTACGGCGTGACCGTGCAGGACACGTTCGTGCAGATCGATGCCTCCGGCGCGCGCCTGGCCGCCTGGAACGGCGGCGGCGTGGACGGGATCCTCTCCCACACGAAGCGGGCGGGCTGAGCCGTCATGATCGTCCTGCTCGCCTTTGCGTTTGTCTCCGGGGTCATCACCATCCTGTCTCCCTGCATCCTGCCGGTCCTGCCCATCGTGCTCTCCGGGGGCGTGGGCGGGGGCCGGGCACGACCGTTCGGCGTCCTCGCCGGCTTCGTGGTCAGCTTCACGGTGTTCACGCTGGCGCTCTCCGCCATCGTTCAGGCGCTGGGCATCCCGGTGGACGCGCTTCGCATCGTGGCCGTGGTGCTGGTGGTCCTGTTCGGCCTGGTCATGCTGGTGCCCTGGCTGCGTGACCGCTTCGAGCTGCTGGCGTCCCGGATTGCCCGCCGACCCGGCGCGGCGAGCGCGGGCGCTGCCCCGGGCACGCGGTCGCGGCAGGGCTTCTGGAGCGGCGTGGTAGTGGGGCTGAGCCTCGGGCTCATCTGGACCCCCTGCGTCGGCCCCATCATGGCCTCCGTCATCAGCCTGGCCCTTACCCAGCACGTGGACGGCGGCTCGGTGTTCATCACGCTTGCCTACACGCTGGGGACCTCCATCCCGATGCTCGGCGTCATGCTTGGTGGAAGGGCGCTGCTGAACCGCGTGCCGGCCCTGACGCGCAACGCCGCCGGCATCCAGAAGGGTTTTGGCGTGCTCATGATCGTGGTGGGCATCGCGATCGGCGCGGGGTGGGACCGGCAGTTCCAGAGCTTCATCCTTCGCACCCTTCCCGGGTACGGGTCCGGCCTCACGGCTATCGAGCAGACCTCCCCGGTGAAGGACGCCCTGAAGGGCCGGGCACCGGCCGGCGGGGCCGCCATGAGGGCCGTAGCGTCCGGCACGTTCCAGGCGCCGCAGACGGCGCCGGAGAACGGTGTGCTCGGAGACTACGGGGCCGCGCCGGACTTCGTGACCAGCGGCACGTGGTTCAACACGGAAGGCGTTTCGGCCGGTACCGGGCAGACTGCCCAGGGCGGGACGATGCCGCTGTCTCTTGCCTCTCTGCGCGGCAAGGTGGTGGTCGTGGACTTCTGGACGTACAGCTGCGTGAACTGCGTGCGGACGCTCCCGTACCTTCGGGCCTGGTACGATGCCTACCGGGACAAGGGCCTGGTGATCGTCGGCGTGCACACGCCGGAGTTCGAGTTCGAGAAGAACTCGGCCAACGTGGCGCGCGCCATCCACGAGCTGGGCGTCACGTGGCCCGTGGTCCAGGACAACGACTACGCCGAGTGGACGGCCTACGCCAACCAGTACTGGCCGGCCCACTACTTCATTGACGCGAAAGGGCGCGTGCGCTACTTCCACTTCGGGGAAGGGGAGTACGACACCTCGGAAAAGGTCATCCAGCAACTGCTCAAGGAAGCCGGGGAGAACGTGGGCGGCATCGTCTCCCGGCCGGACCTGCAGCTTCAGTCGAACACCCCGGAGACCTACCTCGGCTATGACCGCGCGCGAGGGTTTGCCTCCGCGGTGGCGCCGGTGGCGGACGCGCCCGTGGAGTACCACCCTGCCCGTCAACCCGCCAACGGGGAATGGAACCTGAGCGGCACGTGGACCATCACGCCGCAGTTCGTGGTGCCGTCCGCCTCCGGGGTCCTGCAGCTCGGCTTCGACGCGAAGAACGTGTTTCTCGTGGTGGAGCCGGCGGGCGCGGGGGGCACGATCTCGGTGTCCGTGGACGGGGCGCCCGCCCCGGACACGACGGACGTCCGGTCCGGCACGCTCGCGCCCCGGGAAAGCCGCATGTACCAGCTCGTCGGGCTGCCGTCGGCCGGCCCGCACGTCCTGAAGCTGGCGGTGAAGGGGAAGCTTCGGCTGTTCGCCTTCACGTTCGGGTGATTCGCACTGACTGGTGAAGGAGGCTCTCGATGAGAACGCTCATCGTTTCAATTCTCGCCCTGGCCGTGGGAATGTCGGCCTGGGCCGGTGACACGCTGGCTCCTGCCGGCAAGACCCAGGTCGCCGTATTCGCCGGAGGCCGTTTCTGGAGCATGCAGGCGGCGTTCGAGAACGTGTACGGTGTGATCCAGGCCGTCTCCGGGTACACCGGCGGCAGCTCGCGCAATCCGAACTACGGCAACTACGCGGCGGCCGGCCACGTGGAGGCCGTGCAGGTGAGCTGGGACCCCAACCGGGTCACCTACCAGCAGCTCCTGGACACCTACTGGCATCATACGAATCCTACGGACGGCGCCGGCCAGTTTGTGGATCGCGGGCCCCAGTACCGGCCCATCGTGTTCTACATGAACGACGAGCAGAAGACCGCGGCCGAGGCCTCCAAGGCGGCCCTCGCGAAGTCGGGCCGGTTTCCGGGCCCGATTGCCGCCTCGATCATGAAGGCGGCTCCCTTCTATGCGGCCGAGGACTACCACCAGGACTACGTCCGCAAGAACCCGGACAACTATCGCGAGTACTACGCCGGCTCGGGCCGCGCGGAGTTCTTTGCCAGGGTGTGGGGCCCGGAGGCGACGATGGACGCCGCGGCACCCCCGTCCGCGGTCAACGGCGTGTGGAACAAGCCGGGCCAGGACCAGCTTCGAAAGAAGCTGAACGGCATGCAGTTCGACGTCACTCAGAATGAGGGTACCGAGCCGCCGTTCGAGAACGAGTACTTCAACAACGAGCGCGCCGGGATCTACGTGGACATCGTCTCCGGGGAGCCGCTGTTCAGCTCCACGGACAAGTTCGATTCCGGCACTGGCTGGCCCAGCTTCACCCGGCCGCTGGCGCCGAGCAACATCGTGTTCCGCACGGACCGCACCTTCGGCATGCTGCGCATCGAGGTGAGGAGCCGCTACGCGGACTCCCACCTGGGGCACCTGTTCGACGACGGGCCCGCCCCGACGGGCCTTCGCTACTGCATGGACTCCGCCTCGCTGCGCTTCGTTCCCGTGGCGGACATGCAGAAGGAAGGCTACGGCCAGTACCTGAAGCTGTTCACGAAGTAGGAGGGGCCGGGCTGCTGCCGGGTGCCGGGTCCGCCGGCGCCCGCGGCGCGCGGCCCCGGGACGGGGCCAGCAGGAGCACGATGCAGCCGGCCATCACGGCCATGTCGGCGAAGTTGAAGATGCCGGTGTGAAGGCCGCCGATGCCCACCATCAGGAAGTCTCCCACCCGGCCGCCGTGGAACAGCCGGTCGATGAGGTTACCGCTGCCGCCGCCCACGATCAGGGAGAAACCGGCGAGCATTCCCCACCCCAGCCCCTGGCGCCGCGTGAGGGACACGATCATCCACGCAAGCACCACGAGAGGAAACGCGATGAACGCCACCGTCCGGGCCGGGCGCGGAAGCCGGGCGCCCAGGCTGAGGAACGCCCCCTCGTTCTCCGCGTAGACCAGCGTCAGGACACCGTGCGCCACCACTGCGGGGGGCTTGCCCTCCAGCCGGGCACGGGCCACGTGCTTCGAGGCCTGGTCCCACCCCATCGCCGCCAGCACGATCAGAACGGCCACGAGCGCTTTCACCCGACGCGGGTCCATGGTCAGTCCTTCCCGGCCACGGCCAGGATGGCGCGGAGGCTCTTCTCCACGTCATCGTCCGAGGTGGACCACCCGCTCACGCTGATGCGCATCGCGGTCCTGCCCTGCCAGACCGTCGGGCCCGCCCAGCACGTTCCTTCCTTCTGGATGCCGGCGATGACGCGGCGCGTGCGCGCCTCGTCTCCAAACGATACCACGACCTGGTTCAGCACCACGTCGTTCAGCACCGGGTGTCCCGCGGCCTGCAGCCCCTGCGCGAAGCGGCGAGCCTGCCGGCAGTTGCGCTCGATCATCTCCGCCACGCCGGACCGGCCCAGGGACTTCAGCGCCGCCCACACTTCCACGCCGCGAGCTCGCCGGGAGAGCTCCGGGGTGTAGTCGGACGGGTTTCGCTGTGTCCCGGCCCGCGGAAGGTAGTCCGCCGTCACGGCCATGGCGGCGGAAAGCGCCGCGCCGTCCTTCACGAGCGCAAGCCCGCTGTCGTACGGCACGTTCAGCCACTTGTGCGCGTCCGTGCCCCACGAATCTGCTTTCTCCAGGCCGGCCGCAAGACCGCGGAGCGACGGCACGGCGGCCGCCCAGAGCCCGAACGCCCCGTCCACGTGGACCCATGCGCCCGTCCCGGAGAGATGGTCACAGATCTCCCCGATCGGGTCAAAGGCGCCCGTGTTCACGTTTCCGGCCTGGAGGCACACGATAGCCGGGCCCGTGATCCGTGGAAGCTCCGAAGCCCGCATCCGGCCCTGGGAATCCACCGGCACGCGCGTCATGCGCTTCCTGCCCAGCCCGAGCATGCCCAGGGACTTCAGCATGGTGGAGTGGACTTCCTCCCCGACGATGACCGTGAGCGGCGGCGCCCCGATCAGCCCGTCTGCCTCCACGTTCCAGCCGGCCCGCTCAAGCACGGCGTGCCGGGCTGCCGCGAGCGCGGTGAAGTTCGCCATGGTGGCGCCGGTGACAAACCCGCCGGCGGTGCCGGGGGGAAGCCCGAACAGCTCTACAAGCCATTTCAGCGCCACCTGCTCCATCATCGCCGTGGAGGGCGTCTCCCAGAAGAACGCCGTGTTCTGGTCCCACGCGCCGGCAAGCCAGTTCGCGGCAAGCGTGGCGGGCAGCGACCCTCCGATCACGAAGCCGAAGAACCGCGGCCCGGCCATGGCCATGGTGGCGGGGGATCCATGAGTGTCCATCAACCGAAGCACTTCCTTCGGGTCCGTGGGAGAGGACGGCAGCGGCTCGTCGAACCGTTCGATCAGCCGCACGGCCTCCTCGGTCGGTGCCACGGGCCGATCGGGAAGGCCGCGCAGGTAGGCGGCGGCCCGGCTGGCGGCATCGCCCAGGAGATCCTCAAGATCGTAGATCGATGACCCGGCGCCGGCCCGGGGCCCCGCGGCGTCGCTTCCCGCCGCGAGAACCCGCTCGATCTGGTGCAGGTGGCGGATCTCGTGCTGGGCGACGTACAGAAGCCACTGGTACAGGTCGATCTTTCCGAATACCGGATGCGGGAACGTGAGCTGCGTGAGGTCATAGCGCCGCGCGGCCTGTACCTGCGCCAGGAGCGCCTCCCGGGAGGAGGCAAGGCCGTCCAGGAGCTCGGCCCGCGGGAGGCCGGCACGGGGAACGAACCCGGATGGCGCGGTGATCTTCCGCGGCGAGTCCTCCACGTCGAAGCTGTCCAGGCTGTGCAGGATGCTGTCCGTTCGCGGGTCGGGTCCGAGTCCGGACTCCGCGGCATGCTGCACCTGCTTTGCCGCTACCCGCGTGACCGACCGCTCGATGAGCTGCAGGTGGTGGAGGATCTCGCCGATGGACCATCCGCCGCCGGCCGGGGCCCGGTCCAGCGCCGCCTGGTCAAGGGCGCGGACCGCGGCCAGCAGCCGGGCGCGCGTGGAAAGGAGCTCGGTTACGACACCCTGGAGCCTCGGGGAAAGGTCGCTCACAGCGCGCTCTCGATCTGCCGCAGGTGGTGCTCACGGTGGGCGGCGCGGTTGAGCCTCACCGGCTTGCCCTCCGCCTCGATGCGCGACAGGAACCCCGGATCCAGGGAATCGATGGCCCCGTCAATTGCCTCTGCCGCCTCGAGGACGAGCCGCCGGATCTCGTGGTGGGCTACCGCGTTGAACAGCGACTTCATGGCGTCGTTGCTGACGTCGATGTCCAGGGCCGAGGGCCCGATGGCGCCCGCCTTCCACTGCTCGATGAGGCGCGCGGCGCGCAGGTCGTAGAACGCCAGATGCGCCAGCAGTCCGTTGACGGTCCACCCGGGACCGCCCGCCGGCTTTCCCAGGTCCGCGTCCGTGATCCCTTTCACCGTGGACGCCAGCCGTTCCCGCCATGCGCGGTTATCCGCCGAGTACGCGTTGCTCATTGCAGCTCTCCTTCCACTTCGTGCCGGTTGCCGTCCGCGAACGGGCGCACAAGGTTCCCCTCCACGGTGGCGCCATCCACCCGCAGCCGTGCCACGCCCCGGCAGATGCGGCGAGGGTTGGCAATCGTGACATGGTAGGTGTCTCCTCGGAAGACACGGGTGACAGAAAACCCCTTCCAGGCGTGGGGAATGCACGGGTCGATGCGCAGGCCGTCCAGCTCGGGCCGCACGCCCAGGATGTGCTGGGAAATGGCCACGAAGTTCCAGGAGGCCGTGCCCGTGAGCCAGGAGTTCTTGGCCTGCCCGAAGTCGCGGTGCTCGGGCCCGGCGATCATCTGCGCGTAGACGTAAGGCTCGGTTCCCCGCTCCTCCGCCTTCTCATTGCTGGCGGACGGCAGGATGGCCTTGTAGTAGCGGAACGCCTCGTCCCCGCGGCCAAGCAGGCATTCCGCAATCATGGCCCATGGGTTCGTGTGGCAGAAGATGGCCGCGTTCTCCTTCAACCCGGGCGGGAACACCGACACGTATCCCAGCTCGGGATGGTAGCGCGAGTAGCCGGGCGCGAAAAGGGCGATTCCCTTTTTCGTGCCGAGCTGCCCGGCCACGCTGTCCATGCACACCCGGGCGCGCTCGGGCCCGGCCGCTCCGGACAGCACAGCCCAGACCTGGGATTCCAGCCAGATCCTGCCCTCATCGTCGGAACGGGTGCCCAGGGGGGTGCCGGCGTCCGTGAACGCGCGGTAGTACCACTCACCGTCCCAGCAGGACTCGTTGATGCGCTCCCGCATGCCCTCCGCGGCCGAGCGGAGCTCCGCCGCGTGGGCGCTCCGGCCCGTGCCGTCCGCGATCCGCGCGAGCAGCG
>DASRZR010000368.1:0-5139 GCA_035686185.1 Spirochaetia bacterium
CACCTGGACGCTCAGGTGCGATACCGTACCGGGGAGCTCCTGGCCCTCAATGAGCGCCTGAGGAAGGAGATTGCGGAGAGGGAGCATCTCGACGCCGAGCTGCGGGCAAGTGAAGAGCGCCTTCGACTGGCCGCGGAGGCAACGGGATTCGGCATCTTCTCCTATGACCTTCAGAGCCGCTCCGCCCACTGGTCTGCCGAGATGCTCCGGCTGTTCGGCGTGCCCCCGGACGGTGACATCGTCCTGGACGCGGGCCTGGTTCCTCTGGCCGTTCATCCCGGGGATCGTGATCGGGTGGCGGCGCTCGTAGCTTCCTGGACGAGTCCGGGCGCCACGGGAATCATCGACACGGAGTTCCGCGTGCGGTGGCCCGGGGGGGAGACGCGTTGGCTGCGGGCGCGGGGCCGGGTCACGTTCGAGAGCGGTCCGCGGCGCGCCGCGGTCAGTGCCCACGGTATTGTCCAGGACGTGACCGTGTGGAAGCTTGCGGAGGAAAATCTTCACGAGCGCGAGGAGACCTATCGCCTTCTCCTGGAGAACTCCATCCAGGGGATCGCCATCCTCCAGGACGGCCGGATCGTTCTGTGCAATGACGCCCTGTGCGCCATGAACGGGTATTCGAAGGAAGAAATCTACGCCATGACGCCGGACCAGGTGATGGAGACGGTCCACGAGCCGGACCGCCCCAGAATAGAAGCCGCGCGGCACGTCATGGAAAGCTCCGAAGAGCCCACGCCGGCCGAGGTTGTGCGCTTCCAGCAGAAGTCCGGAGAAATCCGGTGGGTCGAGGTTCGAGGCGGGAAGACCCTGTTCCGAGGCCGCCCCGCGCTTCAGCTCTCCTACCTGGACGTGACCGATCAGCGCCGCGCGGAGGAGGCCTACCGCACGCTGGTGGAGAACACCGCGGAAGGGTACTCCCTGTTCGTGGAAGGGAAAGTGGAGTTCGTCAACGCTCCGCTGGCGCGCATCATCGGGTGCACTACGCTGGAGCTGCGGGGCATGACGGCGGAGGATCTCTCACAGATCATCCACCCGGACGACCGCGCTCGGGCAGCCGAGGCCCTGCTGCGGGCCCCGGCCGGGTCGTCCCCCGCCGAGCAGACGTTCCGCATCCAGCGGCGTGACGGCGTGTGGCGCACTCTGGAAGCGCGGTCCGCCCGCGTGGAGTACGCGGGTGCCCACGCCATCCAGACCTCCTACCGCGACGTCACGGAGGTCCTCGCGGCCCGGCAGGCACTAGATGAGACACACCGAAAGCTGCGCAACCTGGCCGCGCACCTCCTGCACGCGCGGGAAGAGGAGCGGCGCAAGGTGGCGCAGGACGTCCACGATGACCTGGGGCAGGCTCTTGCGGCCATGAAAATTGACGCTCACTGGCTTCGGCAGCACGTGCGGCATGAGAAGGAATCCGTAACGCGGAAGCTGGACGACATCATCGGGCTGGGGGAGGACGCCATCCGCTCCGTTCAGCGCATCTCCTCTGACCTGCGCCCCCGGATGCTGGATGACCTGGGACTTGCCCCGTCACTGGACTGGCTCGCGGGCGAGTTCCACCGCCGCACGGGCCTGCCGTGCCGACTCAGCGTGGAGCTGCCGCCCGCGAAGATCGGGACCGACACCGCGACGTCCCTCTACCGCGTGGTGCAGGAAGCGCTTTCCAACGTGGCGCGGCATTCGCGGGCACGGTCCGCGGACGTGCGCCTGGCCGCGGAGAACGGCCACGTGGTGCTCAGCATCCGGGATGACGGCGTCGGGATCTCGCCGGCCCAGGCGTCCGCGCCGGACTCCTACGGGCTCATCGGCGCCCGGGAGCGCATCGAGGAGCTCGGAGGGAGCCTGCTCGTGGAAGGAGAGCCCGGGAAAGGGACGATGCTGATGGCGCGGATCCCGCTGCCGGAACGGGGAGGCCTCGCGTGATTCGGGTCCTGATCGCCGATGATCATCGCCTGGTGCGCCGCGGGCTCGCCCAGATCATCCAGGACAGCGCCGGCATGGAGATGGCCGCGGAGGCCGGTGACGGCCAGGAGGCGCTGGACCAGGCGGCCCGGTGTTCCGCGGACGTCATCATCCTGGACATCGCGATGCCCGGAATGGGAGGCCTCGACGTCCTGCACGAGGTGAAGCGGCGCCACCCGGGCATGAAGATCATCGTCCTCAGCATGTACCCGGAGGAGCAGTATGCCATCAGGAGCTTCCGGGACGGCGCCTCCGCCTACCTTACCAAGAGCAGCGCCCCCGAAGAGCTGATCCAGGCCATCCGTACCGTGGCGGCCGGGCGGCGCTACATCACTCCTTCCGTGGCGGACAAGCTGGCCACGTTCGTGGAAGGCTCGGTTCGCCCTCCGCACGAATCACTGTCCAGCCGCGAGCTGCAGGTGTTGATGCACATCGGCTCCGGCAAGGAGGTGAAGGAGGTGGCCGGGGAAATGAAGCTCAGCGTCAAGACGGTGAGCACGTATCGCTCGCGCATCCTCGTCAAGATGGGGCTCCGGACCAACGCCCAGCTCATTCGCTACGCGATCGAGCATTCCCTCGCTCCGTAGCGGAGCGGGAAAGTACCTCCCGGATCGTGCGAAGCAGGGTCTCCGATGTGTAGGGCTTGGACAGGAAGGCCTGCACGCCGAGGGTGTGCGCCTCCGTGGCGCGCTCGGCGGACATCAGGCCGCTGGTGGCGATGATCGGCACGCTCGCGTTGACCTTGCGCACGGCCCGGATGGTGGCCGCGCCGTCCATGTAGGGCATCATCATGTCGGTGATCACCAGGTCCACGTCCGCCTGGCGTTCCAGGTATTTCAGGAGGCCCTCGGTGCCGTCCACCGCCAGCGCCACGCGGTAGCCGCAGGATTCCAGGATCTGGCGGGTGATGTCGCGCAGCGACACCTCGTCCTCCACTACCAGGATGAGCTCCTGGTTGCCCGTGGGCAGGCCGGCGGCGGGCGTCTCCGTCCGAGGTGCCGCGCCCTGCTCCGAGGCGGGCAGGTACACTTTGAACGAGGTGCCGCGGCCCGCCTGGCTGTACACGGTGACGAACCCGCCGTGCGACTTCACGATGGAGCGGACCGTGGACAGCCCGAGCCCGGTGCCTTTCCCGGGAGGCTTGGTGGTGAAGAAAGGGTCCCAGATCTTCTCCAGCACTTTTTCCGGCATTCCGCTGCCGGTGTCCTCCACGGTCAGGACGACGTATGGAATGGGGCGAGCGTCGAGGTTCATCTTCACGTACGTGTCATCCAGGCGGACGTTGGCGGCGGCAATCGTGAGGTGACCGCCGTCCGGCATGGCATCACGCGCGTTCACCACGAGGTTCATGAGCACCTGGTGGACCTGCGTGACGTCCGCCACCACCGGCCACAGGTCCTTGGGGGCCTCGTTTTTCACGAGGATCGACTTGTCGAACGTCTCCCGCACGATCCCCTCGATCTCCCGCAGCACGTGCTTGAGCTGGACCTCTCCCCGCTTCCCTTCCATGCCGCGGGCAAAGTTGAGGATCTGCCGGACAACGGCCGCTCCCCGCTGGGCGCTGGAGCGGATGATGTCCAGGATCCTGCGGGCCGCGGGGTCTCGGGCGTACAGCGCAAGCCCTTCCACTCCCATGAGGATGGGAGAGAGCACGTTGTTCAGGTCGTGAGCGATGCCACCGGCCAGCGTCCCGAGGCTCTCCAGTCTCTGCGAGCGCAGGAGCTGGGCCTCCGTGGAGCGCTGAAGGGTGACGTCCGTGTGCACGGAGAGGACGCCGGAGCTGGCGCCCTGCTCGTCCTTCATGAGGGTCCACCGGCCCTCCACGAGCAGCTCCTGCCCGTCCCGCGTGACCTGGTGAAGGTCCCCGCGCCACTGCCCCTTTTCCACCGTGAGAGCGTGCGCCTGCTCCGCCTCGAGGCTGAACGGCGAGGCGAACAGCAGGCGGGACGCGTCTTTCCCCAGAGCCTCTTCCGCGGTCCACCCGTAGACGCGCTCCGCTCCCTTGCTCCAGTACAGGATCCCGCCGTCAAGCCCTTTCACCAGAATGGCGTCCGAGGAGATGTCCAGCAGCTCCGCCTGCTCACGGAGCTTCTCCACCGCTTCCCGGTACTCCGTGACGTCCACGCCCACCATGGCGATCCGCTTCACCTGCCCGTGCTCGTCCTTGATGGGATGGATGTAGTTGTCGATGTACCGTCCGAAACGCCGGTCCTGGAAGCGCACCGGCTCACCGCTCCTGATGCATTCCTGCACGCGCTCCAGGCGGTGGGGCCCGACATCCGGGGGAAAGAGATCCAGCAGCTTCATTCCGGCGAGCTGCCGGGCCAGCTTGCCGTAGCGCCGGGCAATGGTCTCGTTCGCCGCCAGGATGGTGCCGTGGGCGTCCGCCAGCACGGCTGACTCCGGGATGGCGTTCACCAGCGTATACAGAGCCGACTCCGCCTCCCGGGAGGCGATCTCCGCCGTCGCCCGGGCCAGCCTGTCCGCCGCCTCCTGGAGCGCTCGTTCGATGGCAGGGGCCAGCCTGACCAGGTTGTCCTTCAGCACGAAGTCCCAGACCCCGCGCTTGATCAAGGACACTGCTTCCTCTTCCCCGACGCTGCCGGACAACAGGAGCACGGGCAGGTTCGGCGCCTTCTTCTGTATCAGCGCGAGCGTGGCGTCGAAATCCATCCCGGGGATGGAATAGTCCGTCAGCACGAGGTCCCACCCGCCCCGCGCAAGTGCCTCCTCCAGGCCGGGAGTGCTGTCTACTCGTGTGAACCGGGCCGACGGGAGCTGCTTTCCCAAGTGACGCACAATGAGCAGGAAATCGGACTCCCGGTCCTCCAGGACCAGGATGCTAATCTGCGGATCCGGCATCAGTGGAGCTTTCCAGCGGCGTATTGATGGCCAGCCAGTAGACGCCCAGGTGGGACACCGTCTCCGCAAACTCCGGGAAGGAAAGGGGTTTTCTCACGAAGCTGTTGGCCCCGTTCCCGTACCCGCGAAGCCGGTCTCTCTCCTCATCGGAGGAGGTGAGAAGCACAACGGGCAGGAGGCGGGTGCGTTTGTCCGAGCGCAAGCGTTCCAGCACCTCCAGCCCGTTGACGCGCGGCAGGTTGATGTCCAGCAGAACGACGGTGGGCAAGTTCGGACCGGGCCGTCCGGCGAACTCTCCTTCCCGGAACAGGTAGTCCAGCG
>DASRZR010000369.1:0-4682 GCA_035686185.1 Spirochaetia bacterium
TTCGTGGTGGAGCTCACCGCAAAGGTGCCCACGGCGGCCTACGACCGGCGCGTGCTGTGGATCGACGCGAAACGCTTTGTGCAGCTCAAGGAGGAGATGTACGCGAAGTCCGGCAGGCTCCTGAAGACGAGTGCCACGCTCTCCGTGGACCGCATGGGCGACCGGTGGTTCCCCAGCAGCGTGGAGTTCGTGTCCAGGCTGCGCAACAACACGAGAACCGTCTTCACGATGAGCGGCGTGGAGCTCGACGTGCCGGTCACCGAGCAGATGTTCTCCATGTCTGCCCTGACGAAATAGGAGCCTGGCGATGAGATGGCTTGCCGTGGTGACGGTCCTGTGCGCCGCCGCTGCCGCCGGCCGGGCCCAGGAGCCTGCCGCAGCCGAACCTTCGGGGCCGGCTGAGGCTCCCGAAGCCCGTCCCGCGGCTCCCGAAGCCCCTCCCGCGCCGTGGACCCTCGGCGGGTCCCTGCTCCTGCAGCCGCTGGCCTCCTTCGCCAGCACCTTCAGTTACGGCTCCTCCAGCACCCTGAGCCTGGACTTCAAGGCGGGCGGCGGAAGGGCACGCGCAGAGGCCTCGGTGGAAGCCGCGGTGTTCACGGGCGCCTCCGCCGCGCTGGCCTGGGCCGTGGCCGCCACACCGTTCGGGAGGCTGGATGAGCTGCTGCTGCCGGCGCCCCCGGGGAGCGGGGACGTGGCGCTGGCCGCCCGCGTGCGCACCCTGTACGGGAAGCTGGACCTGGACTGGATGTCCCTCACCCTGGGACGGCAGGTGGTGAACTACGCTCGGGGCACGCTGTGGAGCCCCACGGACGTGTTCACGGAGCTGGACCTCTCCGGCATCTCGCCCGTGCGGCGCGGCACGGACGCGGTGCGTGCCACGGTTCCCCTTGGCCAGACCGCCGGGTTCGACCTGGTTGCCGCGCCGACGCTCGTCCCCGCGGACGGGCGGTACTCCGCGCGGGCCAACGCGCTCATCGCCGATGCCCTTGACGGCGCCGTGGTGGCGGCCCGAGACGGCGCGGAAAAGGGCTGGGTCTTCGGCACCGACTTCAAGACGGACGTCGAGGTGGGGCTCACGGGAGAGGCGGTGTACTTCCAGCCCGACGCCGGCGGACGGGGATGGGTGCGCGCGGCCGCCGGCGTGGACTGGTCCACGGGTGACTTCATCCTGGCCGCGGAGTACTACTACAACGGCGGGGGCGCTTCCGCGGACCTGTTGTTCCCGGGCACGCACAACGCTTACGCATCCGTTACCTGGACGCCGTCCGAGCTCGTCCAGGCGACTCTCAGCGTGATCGCCGACGTGGAGCAGGCCACGGGCACCGGCACGCTGCTGGTGCAGGTCAGCGCCGCGCAGAATGCGAACGTCACGGCGTTCCTGCAGGCCGGAAACGGCGGCGACGGCTACGGCATCAGCTACGGGGTGAACGGGGCGGAGTGGACGGCGCAGGCCGGGGTGGGCCTCGAGGTGAAGTTCTAGGGCGGGGCGCCGCGCACGGACTTGAGTTGCCCGCGCCGGGCTCGCGTCGCCGCCCCCGGATGTGGTTATATTTCACTATCGGATCGGGGAGGGCAGGTCGGTGAGGTGGCGGCTGGTGCTGGGAATGTTGGCGCTGACGGCGGCGCTTGCGTTTGCGGATGGCCCGATGGGCGGGCCCAACGCGAACTCACCCGGCCGCGCCAGCCAGGCGGCCAGGTCCTTCGAGGTGGCCCTGGTGACCTCCTCCCGCGACATCCGCGTGCTGTACCTTCGGCCGCTCGTCAACGGCGCTCCGGCAGACCCCACGGCAACTGGTTTCCTGCTGATCCAGGCCGGAGACGCCGCGTTCCTGCAGCCCCTGAACGGATCCCTGGTCGGCGCGGACACCGGCTGGGTAGACCAGGTGAACGCGGCCATCGTGGACCTGGGGAAGGAGCCCGGCGTCATCGCCACGATTTCCGGCGGAGTGACGCCGGAGGTGGGCTACACGGTTGCGCGCGTCTATGGGATCTCCGACGACTCCGTGGATCCGCTGGGTGACGTGCAGTACCTGGCCAACCACGAGCTTCCCACCACGCTCTCCGCTTCTCGCGCGTCGGACACCCCGTGGCGAAGCGTCCGGATCGCGGCCGCCGGGGCCGCGGACGCGCAGACACCGGCCATCTACCAGCACGTGTTCTATTTCGACTGCGACCTCTCCAGCAGCCGCTACCAGCCGGAGGACTACACGGTGCAGTTCGAGCGCTGGACCGCGGTGGAGGACGGCGCGGCCATCCCCGCGACGTTCGCGTACTTCCAGCCCGCCCACGACGGCGTGCGCCTGCGGGAAGGGCCGGGCACACAGGCGCGCGTGCTGCAGACGCTTCCCATGTCCGCCACGTTCGAGATCCTGGACCGAACGGACGAGGTCCAGACCCTCCGGGGCGTGACCGAGCGGTGGTACAAGGTGCTGCTGAAGGACGGCCAGGGGGAGGGGTGGATCTTCGGCGGGTCCATTCGCAAGAGGATCGTGCCCGCGCCCGCGGAGACGTTCTAGCCGGCGCCCGCGGAGACGTTCCAAGCCGTGGTCCGAGCAACGCGCTCAGCCCGAAGCCGTTCGCCTCACTCGGCCCGGGTCCCGCGGCCGGATGAGCAGCAGCAGCGCGATGCTCATGGCCGGCAGCACCGCGGCGGCGAGCACGGGCGTCACCGTCCCCATGCGCTGGAAGAAGAGCCCCAGGACCGCGGTACCCGCGATGTTGCCGCCCCAGAAGACGCTCTGGAACAGGGAGACGCTTCGCGCGGCATTCTCACGGCTCACCACGTCCAGCACGAACGCGGGCCCGATGCCCAGGGACACCGACAGAGACGCGATCATCCCCGCGTAGATGCCGAACTGCCAGAACGCGTGCGCGGATGCGAGCACCAGCAGCCCCGCGCTCACCATGAGGTACGAGCCGGCCAGGATCCACCTTCGGCCCACCCGGTCTGACAACCATCCCAGCAGCAGCGGCAGCGCCAGGGACACCACGCCGGACATGGATTGAGTCACGTTGATGGTGAGCTTGGGGAAGCCCATCTCGTTCATCCGCAGCGACCTCCCGAGCACCGCGGCGGCGTTGGTGAGGGACACCAGGAAGTTCGCGGCCAGGAGGAGCAGGAACCCGGCCCCGAGGACGGCCGCGCGGCGGGGACCCGGCGTGCCCGCAATGGTCGCCATGTCCGTGGTGTCCGCCCGGCCCCGGACTTCCACCGCGAGCGGGCCGCCGGCGATCATGATGACACTGACCGCCGTCATTCCCTGGAAGACTGCAGCGAACCCGAATCGCTGCGCCAGCCAGCCGGCGCCGAGCCCGCCGATGATGGACCCCAGGCCCCCGGTCATTCCCACGGTGCCCAGCGCCCTGCCGCGTTGTCCCGCGGGCGCGGCCATGCCGGTCAGGATGGTGGCCTGGGTGGCGGCGGCACCGGCCAGGAACCACGTGCCGCCTATTGCCGCGGCGAAGCCGGCGAGGGACGTGGTCCGGCTTGCCAGGAAGGATACCAGCGCGGCCAGGACGCCGTAGCCGGTCACCAGGAGCCGCCGATGAGAAAAGCCCCGTGGAAGGAGAGCGCCGGTCGCGGTTCCAAGCGTGAGGCACAGGTACGCAAAGGAGAGCACGAGCCCGCTTCCGGAAGTGGAGGCTCCGCGCTCCATGGCGTACAACGGGATCAGGCTGACGGTGCCGTTGGCGAGGACCCAGCTTGCGGCACCGCAGAGAAAGGGACCAACGAGGTAGTTGCGGCGGCTGAAGGCTTCCACGGTCCTGGCGCGAGGCGCTTCACGAAGCCGCGGAAAAGGCAGCCGCGAGCCGGCCCAGGAAGTGCTCCCAGCCTGCCTGGTGGGTGCGGCCGTGCTCATCGTCCGGCAGGTTCCCGTGGCGAAGCGTGAGCAGGGTGTCACCGCCGCTTTCCTGGAAGGTCACCGTCACCACGGACTCCAAGCCGTTCGTATTGGGAGACATCCAGGTGTACTGGACCTTCGACGGCCGGTCCATGACGGTGAAGCGCCCGTAATGGGGCTTTCCTTCCCCGGCCTTCTTGCGGGAGCGGAAGAAGAACAGCCCGTCCACCCGGGGGTCAAGGATGAGCTTCTCTGCTTCGCTCCAGGGCGTGCCGGGACACGCCGGGTCCAGCCACCGGTCAAAGACCTCGGCGGGAGGAGCGGGGATGGCGCGCGCCAGCTTCACCTCGATGGTCTTCACGCCCGGCGTCACGACTTGCTCCTTCCCCGCTCACGGAAGGACCTCTCGAACCGGTCCAGATGCCGGTTCCAGAAGCGCTCGTACTCGTGCACCCAGCCGGAGACCAGCCGCAGAGGCTGGGGCCGCAGCGAGATGAGCACTTCCCGGCCGCGCTTCTCCCGCGAGATGAGGCCCGCGCGCTCCAGGAGCTTGAGGTGCTTCGTGATGGCGTTCAGGGACAGGTCGAACGGCTCGGCGATGTCGCTGAAGCGCGCGGGTCCGACGGCGAGCTGCCCGATCATGGCCCGCCGCGACGGATGCGAGATGGCCGTGAGGACGTCCGAGAGCTGGTCCATGCGGACATTGCACCATAGGGTGTGGGGTCCGGCAAGACCCCGAAGAGAATGCTTACCGCATATTACACCTTAAGGTATAATATTGAACGGGGGCGCGCACGGATCGCGGCCTCCAGGGAGGAACTGACATGGAGTCACGAGATT
>DASRZR010000370.1:0-9144 GCA_035686185.1 Spirochaetia bacterium
GTTCTCTCAGATCACCGGCACGGCGGCCACGGCCATTGGCAACCAGGTCAGCCGAATGGTGAAGACGGCTCCCCCGGATCTCCGCCAGACCAAGCGCGGCCAGGTCCGTGTTCCCCAGGGGGACTACGCGGTCACCGTTGACTTCCCGCTTTCCATTGAAGGTGTGCCGCCGGCCACGATCACGGAGGTCTTCTCCCTGTCGCTGGCCAAGGAGATCCTGTCCCTGTCCTCCGGAACCGGGGCCTTTGCGCAGGCGGGAATGCCGTCGGGGCCCGCCGCCCCGCGCCCGGCGCCGCGCGCGCCCGCCGCGCCCTCCATGGGCGGCGGCTTCCAGCAGACGTTCGGCCAGGCCTTCGGCGGGCCGGCGGCGGGGCCCGCGATGGCGCCCCCGAACGTCCAGCCCGTGCAGTTCGCCAACCTGCAGCCGGCCCAGATGACCGGCGAGCAGGGCAACATCGGCCTGCTCATGGACGTGTACATGGAGATGACCGTCGAGCTGGGCCGAACCCGCAAGCGGATCAAGGACATCCTGGGAATCGGAGAGGGCACGATCATCGAGCTGGACAAGCTCGCCGGCGAGCCCGTGGACATCCTCGTGAACCACAAGCTCATCGCCAAGGGAGAAGTGGTGGTCATCGACGAAAACTTCGGCGTCCGCGTCACGGAGATCGTGTCGCAGATCGACCGGATGAACGAGCTCACGTGAAGCCAGGGATGGCGAAGGCGAGCGCGGGCAGGGATGCCCGAGAGCGAGCCTAAGGAGGAAGCTGGCCGCGGAGCGGCCGTCGTGCCACGGGCATCGTGGCAGACAGGGTCATAGATGTCACGGGGTACCGTGACCGACATAGTTTCAGATTTTTACTGGGAGGGGGAATCTGAAAATCCGAATCGCGTGCGCAGCGTGCGCCGTCCTGGCGCTCGCGCTCGCCGGGCAGCCGCTTGCCGCCCAGGCGAATCAAACCAGACCTGCTGTCACCGGACCGGCCGCGCCGGCCCCGGTGGATGAATCACGGATACCGCTGGGAGCCAGCACCGCGTCGGCTGCCGCCACCGGCAGCGCGGCGTCGCCGTCCGCGGCAGCCGCCCCGGCCGGCTCCAACGTCTCCACCTGGGACTTCGTGCGGATGGTCCTGGTCCTTGCCTGCGTCATCGGCGTGATCTATCTCCTGTTCTGGCTCCTGCGCCGCGGCGCGGGACGCCGGGTCCAGGAGAACGACCTGATCAAGGTGCTCGGCTCCAAGGGGCTGAACGGGAGCCGCACGCTCCATCTCATCGAGGTGGGATCCAGCATCTTCCTCGTGGGAGCCTCCGACGGCGGCGTGCAGCTCATCTCGGAGCTCACGGACAAGGAGACGCTGGACGCGGTGCGCCTGAAGGCGGCCGAGGAAACACCGTCGCGCCGGACGTTCCAGCAGACGCTCTCCGAGATCTTCCGACCGGCCAAGGGCACGTTCAGCATCGGGGACAGCCTGGGATTCCTCAAGGGACAGCACGAGAGGCTGAAGAAGCTATGAGGAGGCTCACCGCCATCGTGCTCCTGGCAGGGTTTCTCGGCGCCATGGTGCCCCTCGGCGCGGCCGCCCAGGCGGCGGCGCCCGGCGTGGCGGCCACCGGCGGCGGGGCCGGTAGCGTGCCGGTGCCGTTCGTGGACTTCAACGTCCGCACGGCTCGCAGCAACCAGGAGGTCGTCCTCTCCGTCCAGCTCCTGATCCTGCTCACCGTGCTGGCCATTGCCCCCTCCATCCTGATCCTCACCACGGCGTTCCTTCGGATCGCCATCGTGTTCGACTTCATCCGCCGGGCGTTGTCCCTGAACACGGCGCCGCCGAACCAGGTGATGATGGGGCTGGCCCTGTTCCTCACGTTGTTCATCATGTGGCCCACGTTCACCACGATCTACAACGAGTCGCTGAAGCCGTTCGGGGACGGGAAGATCGGCGTGCAGGAGATGTTCAGCGGCGCGGAGAAGCCGCTTCGGACGTTCATGTTCAACCAGATGGGCAACGACGCGGATTCCATCCGCCTGTTCATGAGCATGCGCGGCCTGCCCAAGCCGAACACCCGCGCGGACGTTCCCACGTTCGTCCTGATCCCCGCCTTCGTCATCCACGAGATGACGGTGGCCTTCAAGATAGGGATCCTGCTGTTCATTCCGTTCATCATCATCGACATGGTCGTGGCCTCCACGCTGATGTCCATGGGCATGATCATGCTGCCACCGGTGATGATTTCCACGCCGTTCAAGCTGATCCTGTTCGTGCTCGTGAACGGGTGGGGGATGCTGACCGAGCAGATCGTGAGGAGCTTCAAATGACGATGGGCATGGCGCTCCAGCTCGTTCGGGAGGGCGTGCTGGAGACCCTCCTGGTGGCGGGTCCGATCCTCCTGATCGCGATGGGCGTGGGACTGGTCGTGGCCATCCTGCAGGCCACCACCTCCATCCAGGAGCAGACGCTGAGCTTCGTGCCCAAGATGGCCGCCATCCTGCTGGGGCTGATCCTCCTGGGCCGGTTCCTGCTGGACAGCCTCGTGGGCTACACCCACCGGCTGTTCTCGATGATCTCGAACATCTGAGGGGAGAATGATCGAGTCCCTGGTCACGAACATACGCCTGTTCCTCCTCGTGTTCTTCCGCATCATCGCGCTGATTGAGCTGGCGCCCCTGGTGTCCTCCTCGTCCATCCCCCAGATCGCGAAGGTCGGGATGGCGTTCTTCGTGACCGCTTCCGTGTTCCCCGGAGTCCTTGCCACGCACCCGGCCATTCCCACCGGCGCGCTCGACTACGGCCTGCTGGTGCTGGGCGAAGTGGGGATCGGCCTGCTGCTCGGTTTCCTCCTGAACCTGATCTTTGCCGGGTTCCAGCTCGCGGGACAGCTTTTCTCCCTGCAGATGGGCTTCAGCGCCTCCGAGGTCTTCGACCCGCTTTCCCAGATAGAGATCCCGTTGATGGGGGAGTTCCTGAACCTCGTGGCGATGCTCGTGTTCATCACGACCACGGGGATGCAGAAGTTCCTGCTGGTGGGCGTCCAGAAATCGTTCCAGTACCTGACCGCCATGGACCTCGTCACCCACCGGGAAGGGATCATCACGCTTCTCATCAACGGCCTGGTCGGCATGTTCCAGAGCGCGCTTACCATCGCGTTCCCCATCCTGGGAACACTCCTGCTGGTGTCCGTGGCCATGGGACTGCTGGCGCGCGCGGCCCCGCAGATGGACATCCTGTCCATGGGGTTCCCGGTTTCCATCGGCGTGTCCCTGCTCCTGCTGTTCGCCACGATGCCGTTCCTCATGACCGGCATGGAACGGATCATCGACGGCAGCTTCCAGAGCCTGAGCGGCTTCATCACCACCGCGGGGAGCCTGAAGCCATGATGGACACCCTCCGCGCCGTGCTCGGGCCCGACCTGGTTGCGGATCCCCGGGTGCTCCTGTCCGCGTCGGTCTTTGACGTGCCCCTGCAGTGGTTCGCCGCGGAGGACGAGGGCCGCACGGAGGAGCCCTCCGAGCACAAGCTTCGAAAGGCGCGGGAAGAGGGCAAGGTTGCCCGCTCCGCGGATGTCAGCTCCTCCCTCGTGCTCCTGGCGGGGATCTCCGCGCTGGGCCTGCTGGCCGGCTACATCCTGCGCACCTCGTCGCAGATGCTCGTGTACTTCCTTTCGATTGTGACGAGTCCCACGGCGCTGAACGGAGGCCTCCTGCTGGCGTTCGTGAGCTGGCTGATGAAGATCGTGCTGCCGGTGCTGGTCGTGGTGTTCATCGTGGCCATTCTCGGCAACGTGATCCAGGTGGGCTTCCTGTTCACGGCCAAGCCCATCACGCCGGACTTTACGCGCATCGTCCCGCGCCTGAGTCGATGGCTGCAGCGCTCCTTCGCCTCGGGGGAGGCCCTGTTCAACCTCGCCAAGGCCGTGGCGAAGATCGCGGTGATCGGCCTGATCGCGTGGCTGAACATCACCGCCCGCCTCGGAGAGCTGGCGCGCATGGCGCTGGGCGGGTTCTTCTCCGGCGTGGCCCTCGTGTCGCAGCTTGCCTTCCGCATCGTGCTGGAGTCCGCCATCGCGTTCCTCGTCTTTGCCGCGGCCGACTACTGGTTCCAGCGCCGCCAGCACCTGGAGTCGTTGAAGATGTCGCGCCAGGAGGTGAAGGAAGAGCGCAAGATGTACGAGGGAGACCCGCTCACGCGCAGCCGCCTGCGGGAGAGGATGCGGGACATCATGCGCCGCACGATGCTGAAGGCCGTTCCGAAGGCGGACGTGGTCATCACGAACCCGACGCACTACGCGGTGGCGCTGGAGTACAACCGCGCGGTGATGGTGGCCCCCACGGTGGTGGCCAAGGGCGCCGACCTTGTTGCCCAGAAGATCCGGGAGGTGGCCACGGCCAACGGCGTGCCGCTCATGGAGAACAAGCCGCTCGCCCAGGCGCTCTTCCGGGAGGTGGAGATCGGGGACACGATCCCCGAGAAGTTCTACGAGGCCCTGTCCATCATCCTGGCGGAGGTCTACAAGCTGTCCGGCCGCGCGCCGCAACCCGGCGCGCCGGGGTCCGGCGGGGAGCCGGCAGCGGCCGCGGAGGCGGTGGGATGATGAGGGACGCACGTCATGGCTGACGCCCGCGCGGTGGTGGGGAACCTCTGGACCCAGAGGAGCGACGTCCTGGTGGCCGTCGGCGTGGTGGTGGTGATCATGATGCTCCTGATCCCCATCCCCGGCGTCCTGCTGGACATCTTCATGGCGATGAACCTCGTGCTGGCGCTGCTCATCATCCTGACGGTGCTGTACACGAGGAACGCGCTGGAGTTCTCCGTTTTCCCCACGCTGCTCCTGATCGCCACGGTGTTCGGCCTGGCGCTGAACGTTTCCTCCACGCGCCTGATCCTCTCCCTGGGCCACAATTTCAACGCGCACATCGTGCGCGCCTTCGCCACGTTCGTGGTGGGCACCCGGGGCGTGGAAGGCTACGTGATCGGCATCATCATCTTCATCATCATCATCGCGGTGCAGTTCATCGTCATCACGAAGGGCGCCACGCGCGTGGCCGAGGTGGCGGCCCGCTTCACCCTGGACGCGCTCCCCGGCAAGCAGATGGCCATCGAGGCGGAGTACAACTCCGGCCTGCTCACGGAGGAGGAGGCGCAGCGCAAGAAGAACGAGCTGCAGCGGGAGGCGGACTTCTACGGGTCCATGGACGGTGCCTCCAAGTTCATCTCCGGCAACGTCCGCGTGGGCATCCTGATCACGGTCATCCAGATCATCGGGGGACTGATCGTGGGCATGACGCTCCACGGGGAGCCGTGGAACGTGGCGCTGGACACCTACATCTCGTTGTCCATCGGGGACGGCCTGGTCACCCAGCTCCCGGCGCTGCTCATCTCCACGGCCACCGGCATCATCGTCACGCGCGCCATCTCCGACTCCTCGTTCGGGAAGGACATCACGAAGCAGTTCTCCGCCCAGGCGCGGCCGTACCTGATCGCCGGTGCGTTCCTCGTGCTGCTGTCGTTCCTGCCCGGGTTCCCCTGGTACGTGCTGATCCCGCTGGGCGGCCTCATCGGGGCGCTTGGCTTCACGCTCACGCGACGCCATATGGCGGAGGAGGAGAAGTCCAAGACCCGGGAGGTGGCCGACCGGGAGAAGGCGGCCCCCACGGAGATCTCCCCGGTGGTGCCGCTGGACCCGCTGTCCCTGGAGATCGGCTACGGGCTCATCCCGCTCGTGGACAAGGAGCAGGGGGCGGAGCTGCTGGACCGCATCACGCGCATCCGCCGCGAGTCGGCGCTGGAGCTGGGCCTCGTGGTCCCGCGCATCCGCATCATCGACAACATGAGGCTGGAGCCGGCGGAATACTCCTTCAAGATCCGCGGCGTGGAAGTGGGGCGCGGCCGCATCAAGATGGGACACTACCTGGCCATCCAGCCGGGGAAAGCCACGGAGGAGATCCCCGGGGAGCCCACGAAGGACCCCGCCTTCGGACTGCCCGCCGTGTGGATCACCGACGAGGACCGCGAGCGCGCGGAGCGCCTGGGGTACACCGTGGTGGATCCGCCCTCCATCGTGGCCACGCACCTCACGGAAATCATCAAGCGCTCCGCCGCGGATATCCTGGGCCGGCAGGAAGTCCAGGCGATCCTGGACACGCTGAAGACGGACTACCCGGCCGTGGTGGAGGAGGTCCGCAAGGTCCTGGGCGTGGGAGAGATCCAGAAGGTCCTCCAGGGCCTGCTCTCCGAGCGCGTATCGGTCCGGAACATGGTGGTCATCATGGAGACGCTGGCCGACTACGGCGCGGTGACCAAGGACGTGGGCTTCCTCATCGAGAAGGTCCGCCAGGGGCTCGGACGCCAGATCTGCCTGCAGTATTGCGACGAGTCCCGGGTGCTGCGGGTGCTCACCATTGAGCCGTCCCTGGAGAAGAAGATCATCGATTCCCGGCTGGAAACCGCGCGCGGCATCGTCTCGGGGCTTGACCCCGCGCTGCACCGGCGGTGGATCACCACGCTCGTCAACGCCGTGAAGGCGGTGCAGGAGCAGGGCTACCACGAGGTGGTTCTGTGCTCCGAGGCGGCCCGGCCGCTCGTGAAGTCCAGCACGACGCGGGAGGTGCCGCACCTCGCCGTCATTTCCAGCCTCGAGGTGGCCACGGACGTCACCGTGGAATCCCTGGGCGAGATAAGGATGGAGGCCTGAGCCGCGCATGCAGTACTTCACTCTCCGGGCCCGCTCCAACCGCGAGGCGATCGAGAAGATGAAGGTGACCTACGGGGAGGATGCCCGCATCCTCACGCACCGCGGCATCCGCCTCGGCGGGTTCCTGGGTATGTTTTCCTCGGAGGGGGTGGAAGTGACCGGCTACCTGTCCGACGACGGCGCGCGCAGGAGGAAAGCGGAAGTGGAAGAGGAGAAACGCAAGATCCTGGACACCGTGAAGAAGGAGCAGACCCTGCAGGCGTTGCTGCAGGAGATCCAGGGGCTGCGGGAGACGCTGGAGAAGCGCCCGCCGGAGGCGCCGCCCGCGGCGGCCGCCGAGCCGCACCCCACGCTCAAGGCGCTGTCGGACGTGCTGGCGGCCAACGAGTTCGCCGCGGATACCATCGCCTCCCTGGTGGAGCGCGCCCGCCGGGAGTTCTCCCTGGAGGCGCTGGACAACACGGCGCTCGTGCTGAAGGCCGCCGTGGAGTGGATCGGGGAGCTCATCGCCATCGACGTGCCCCTGGCGTTCCACGCGCGCGGCACCAACGGGGCGGGTGCGGCCGGACCGAAGATCGTGATCATTGTCGGCCCGACGGGCGTGGGGAAGACCACCACGATTGCCAAGCTCGCCGCTATCTACGGCCTGGGTGACAGCCGCACGCCGCCGCGGCGCGTTCGCATCGTGACCATTGACAACTACCGCATCGCGGCCAAGCAGCAGATCGAGACCTACGCGGAGATCATGAGGATCCCCGTGAGCCTCGTGGAGAGCGCGGAGGACCTGAGAAAGAACCTCGCGCTCTACCAGGACACCGACCTTGTGCTGGTGGACACTATTGGCCGCAGCCCGCGGGACCTCGGCAAGCTCGCGGAGATGAAGGAGATCCTGGCGGCCTGCGGGACCCAGGCCACGGTGTACCTCGCGCTGTCGGCCACCACCAAGGCGAGCGACACGGAGGAGATCCTGCAGCAGTACACGCCGTTCGGCTTCCGCGCGGTCATCCTCACGAAGCTGGACGAGACGATGCGCATCGGCAACGTCCTGTCCTGCCTTTCCCGCCACGGGACCCCGATTGCCTACCTCTGTGACGGCCAGGGTGTGCCGCAGGACCTGGAGGAGGCCGGCGTGGTCCGACTGCTCATCAACATGGAAGGATTCCGCATCGACCGCGAGGCGCTGGAGGCTCGGTTTGCCCGCGCCGAGCCGGCCGCGGGGCGCGCCGCGCGAAGCGTGACGGCGGGGAGGGGGAGCTAAAGATGGCGGATCAGGCGGAGAAGCTGAGGGAGCTCGTCGGGAGCCACCCGCACGCGACCGAGGAACCGGGCCCGGCCCCGGAGCGTTCCCACGGGGAGAAGGCCGGCCGCCCGGCCACGCGGATCATCGCCGTGTCCAGCGGCAAGGGAGGCGTGGGCAAGACGAACATCGCCATCAACCTGGCGCTCGCCTACGCGCAGGCCGGCAAGAAGGTCATTGTCATGGACGCGGACCTCGGCCTGGCCAACGTGAACGTCGTGCTGGGCGTGATCCCCCGGTACAATCTGTACCACCTTATCCGCAAGCAGAAGACGCTCTCCGAGATCCTCGTGGATACCAGCTACGGCATCCAGATCATCGCCGGGGCCTCGGGGTTCTCGAAGATCGCGAACCTGAACGAGCAGGAACGCCGCGACTTCATTGCGGAGCTGGCGGCCCTGTCCGACGCGGACGTGCTGATCATCGACTGCGCCGCGGGCGTGTCCAACAACGTGATCGAGTTCATCGCCGCGGCGGACGACGCGCTGATCGTCACCACGCCCGAGCCGACGGCCATCACCGACGCCTACGGCATCATCAAGATCATCGCCACGGAGATAGAGAACCTGGACATCGGGCTGAAGCTCATCGTCAACCGGGTGAAGTCCGTGGTAGAGGGAAAGCGCGTGGCCGAACGGGTGATAAACATCGCCGGTCAGTTCCTGAACCTCAAGGTGGACTACCTGGGATTCGTGTACGACGACCCGGTGGTCCACACGGCGGTGGTGAGGCAGAAGCCGTTCCTCGTCGTGGAGCCCCGCAGCAAGGCGGCGGTGTGCATCCGCCACCTGGTGGGCCGGCTGGAAAACTACGAGTACCGAGACGGAAAGGGGATCCCCACGTTCCTGAAGAAGCTGTTCGGGTCCCACTAGAATGTTGACTCTGCGGGGCGTATACCCTACTGTTACCGGGGAGGGACGGGTCCGGTGAGGGATTTCTTCAAGGACGTGTGGAAGATCGCCGCCGGGACCGCTGCCGGTGCCTTCCTCCTCTCCCTCCTCATTGGCCTCGCGGCCGCAAACCCGTTCGGCATCGCGTTCTCCCGCGCGTTCCTTCTCGCGCTCGTGTTCGGCGCCCTCGGGGCGGGAGTGCGCGCCATCATCAAGGCGTACCTGCCAGAGCTGGCAAGCGGCCCGGTGCCGGCCGCCGGGCCGACCCCC
>DASRZR010000371.1:0-4298 GCA_035686185.1 Spirochaetia bacterium
ACTCGGCGCAGTTCATGGTCCCCAAGCGCGTGGACAACATCGTGGAGGCGGTGAAGCTCGTCGGGACCAAGGGCGTGCGTAACCTCCTGTACTCCTATGGGACCCAGAAGGTGATGGGGGAGAAGTACAGCGAGATGCGCGCGCTGTGGCAGAACTCCTACCGCTGCGCGTTCTACGCCTACTACATCGCGAAAAGCTTCAAGAAGAAGAAGGAGCTGCTGGACGACGTGTACGTGGGCGGCATCCTGAGCGACCTGGGCCAGATCGTCATCGCCTCCCTGCACCCCGACCTGCTGGAGCGCATCACGAAGGTCTGCAAGGACAAGGGGATCCCGGCCCGGATGCTGGAGGACTTCTCCGTGGGGCTGAACCACGCGGAGATCGGGGCGCTCATCGCCAAGAAATGGAACTTCCCCGAGCAGCTTGTCACGGCCATCCGTTTCCACCAGGAGCCGCTGATTGCTCCCCCGTCCGCCCGGGACATCGTCTTCTGCGTGTACCTTGCGGCCATGATCTGCGACCTGGAGCGGGAGCGCGTCGGGTTCGACCAGATCCAGCCGGCCGTGCTGAAGGACTTCGGCATTGAGACCGAGGAGCAGCTGGACAGGATTCAGGAGAAGCTCTCCAAGCTCTTCGACGACCAGCGCCAGAAGTTCCAGTAGGGCCCCCGCGGGGGGGCGCGACAGGCGTCCCGTTGGTTCCCGCGGCAGGCCCCGGCTCCCGCCGCCTGCCCAGGCGCGGTCTGCCGCGCGCGGCGGCCCCCGCGGAAAGCCCGCCCGCGCGGCGGCTCCCTCTTGCGCGCCACGACCGCTGCCGTTGACCTTCTTGGGAATATATAGTAGTATCCATATATATCTCAGGAGACGAAAATGGCAGTCACGATCTACACCACCCCCACCTGCGGATACTGCAAGGTGGCCAAGGAGTTCTTCCGCTCCCAGCACGTGTCGTTCACCGAGTACAACGTGGCATCCGACCGCCAGCGCGCCGATGAAATGGTGCGCAAGTCCGGCCAGATGGGCGTTCCCGTCATCGACGTGAACGGGAAGGTGATCGTCGGTTTCAACAAGCCCGAGATCGAGCGCGCGCTGAGGCGCTAGGCCCGACTCCCGGGGCGCCCGCAAGGGCCGGCCCCGGGCGCGCACCGCCGTCCCGCCCCCCCCAAGCACCGGGCCCCGTATCCCGTTCTTCTTCCCGTTGAGGAGGCACAATATGAAGCGTCCCACGGGAGAAATCGTTCACGCCAGGACCGAGCTTCACGGGGATCGCCTGAGGGTCGTGGCATCCGTGCAGATGGACGGCGGGGAGCGGGTGGAAGCCCAGCTTCCGGACCGGGAGACGGCGGCAATCCTGCCCCGCTCCCTCCTTGCCGCATCGTCCCGGGTTCCCGTGTCCCTGCTGGATACGCTCGGGCCCATCGTGGCGCGGATGTGTGACGGGCGGCGCGCCCGGGTCTGGAGCTACCGGGAGCGGTGCTTCTTCTCGTTCCAGTCCTGGAAAAGCGTCCGGTTCCTGCCAGAGGCTACGGCTGCTCCGCCGTAAGGGAGGTGCGCCAGGCGTGGAGCAGGATCCCGAAGGCCACGGATACGTTCAGGGAACGCTTGGCGCCGCCCAGAGGGATGCTCACACGCCCCGCAGAGGCGTCTGCCAGGCGCAGCGCCTCCGGGCTGAGACCCAGCTCCTCGGAGCCCACCAGCACCGTCCCCTCCCGGGGAAAGGTGAAGCGCTGGATCGGCTCTCCGCCCAGCTCCAGGGCAAAGACGCCGGGGCTGCCGGACAGGGATGCCAGGTCCGCGCGCTGCCAGGGAAGGACCGCGTGCGCGCCCAGGGACGTGCGAACAGCCCGCGGGTGGTCCGGGGACGGGGTGCGTTCGGAGAGCAGAACGCACTCCACGCCCAGCGCCTCCGCCGTGCGCATGATGGACCCCACGTTGAAGGGTGACCGCAGGTCTTCCAGGTAAACCCTCATGGGCAGCGCGGAGATGCCGGACCGGTCCAGCGCGCCGGTGGCGGAGTCCACGAAGTCCCATTCCGCGGGCTCCGCGCCCAGCGCCGCAAGGAGCGCGTGCCGCAGGCCGTTGACGTGACGCGCCACCTGCGGGGCGCCGTGCGCCAGGCCGCGGGACAGGGCGGCCGCCGCGTCGGTCACGGGGAGAGGCATGCCGGCCCCCAGGTGCTCCAGCAGCCGCGCGAGGTAGGAAGGGTCCGGCGCCGTTCCGGCCGCCGCCTCTACCTCGATCCCCTGCAGGATACGCGCGATCTTGCGCTGGCGCGTGCGGGGGGAGAGCTCGTCCAGCTTGGAAAGGGAAAACACGGCAATCAGAACGCGGACTTGATCAGCTCGTAGATGTCTTCCGTGGACACGACGCGCGGAAGGTAGTTCATCATGTCGAAGCTGCGGGCCGCCCCGGCCACCTCCAGCATCTCGTCCAGGGACAGGTCGAACTCCCGCAGCCGGGTGGGCAGCCCCAGGGAGGCAATCACGCGGCGCAGCGCCTCGATGGCGCGCATCGGGGCCTCCACGGAGGTAGCGTCGCTCACGTCCTCCCCCAGCAGCTTCGCGATGTGCGCGATCCGGTCTCCCCTCACGTTCAGCGCGAACTCCATGACGGAGGGCAGCAGGATCGTGGCAACCCAGGACTTCGGCGCCATGAACCGTGCGTTGATGGCGTAGGAAAGCGCGGCGCCAATCCCCTGGCGGCTCGTGGACAGGCCCAGCCCCATGAGAAGGCCGGCCATGCTGGCCGTCATCCTCATGCGGATGTCGTCCACGTTCTGGATCCCGTCCTTCACGATCCCGCCCAGCATCTCGATGGCGCGCACGAGGAACGTGTCGGAGAGCTGGTTGGCCCGCGCGGAGAGGTAACCCTCCACGCAGCCCAGGAGCGTGTCCATGATCGTCGTGGCCGTGTACTTGGCCGGAAGCGTCAGGCTCAGCTTCGGATCGATGAGCGCCGCCTTCGTGATCCCGCGCTGGGCGCGGCCGATGCGGCCGGTCCGGTCGCGGCCGTCCACCATGAGGTACTCCTCGCCGAAGACGAACGGGTCCCGGCAGGTGGTGGGCACGGCGAGGAAGGCCAGCGGCTCGTTCTGGGGCTGCACGCCCGAGAGGAAGTCGTCCATGTCGTTGCCCGCCGTGGCGGTCATCGCGATGCACTTCGCAATGGAGAGCGTGCGCACGCCGCCGAGGCCGATCACGACGTCCGCATGCGCGCCGCGGGCGAGCGTCACCCCGTCATCGACCGTGCGGCTGGTGGCGTTGGGCACCACCTCGTCGAAGACGATGTGCTGCATGCCCTTCTTGTCCAGGATGTCCTGGACCTTGTTGATCACCTTGCCCTCGTAGAGGATGGCTTCCGTCACGAGGAACGCGCGCTCCCCGTACTCGGCGGCAAGCTGCCCGATGCGGTTGATGGTATCCAGCCCGAACACGACCCGGGTCGGGACGTGGAAAAGGATGTCCGGCATCGCTGTCCTCCCCAGGGCGCGGCCGCCGGCCCGACGGGCTGTGCCGCGCGGAATCAAAAAAAAGCGGAGAATCCCGAAGGATACCTCCGCCTGAACCCACACTCAGCGCCACGGGTCCACGCGCGGCCCACCGGCCGGCGCTCGCCGTGACGGTCGAAGGTCAGTCGATGCCGAAGGACTTGAGGATGCCCTCCGCGGTCTTCTCGATGACCTCGGACGAAGGATAGGTCGGATCCTGCAGCTTGCGCTTCACCTCGGCCACCCGGTCCACGCGAACGTCCGGGGCGGTCCGGGCCGCATCCATGGCTTTCAGCACCTCGGACTTGGACCGCGCCTCCTGCGAGACGTTGATGGAGTCAGCGCCGCTTGTGGCCTTGGGCCGCGAGGTCTTCTGGGTCTTCTTCAGATTCGATGTCGGGTCGAGCGGGCCTATCCGTTCAACGGTCATACGACCTTCCTTTCACCTAACCTTATCGACCAGCCGGAAATCCAACTTGAACCACTTTTCCTTCTTTATAGAGCCCGGGTGCCGCCCCGTCAAGGTCTTCCCGATCCTGATAGAGTAACGCGCCTGGCGTTGAACGCTGTGCCGGCCGTCGAACAGTTCCATGTCTTCAGAGCCTTACTATCTCGATGCCAAGGTCAGCGGTTTCCAGCAAGGCAACCGTTGCCGCCTCCGCGAGGTACCCCGCGCAGGTGCCGGGGTTGAGGAGCTTCTTCGCCTGGCCTTCCACGCGCACGCGGTGATCGTGTCCGTAGATCACCACGTCATGGGCATTCGCCCGGTAGAGGTCTGGGGCGAGGTCCGGGTAGTGTATGATCGCAAACGT
>DASRZR010000372.1:0-2806 GCA_035686185.1 Spirochaetia bacterium
ACGGCATGCCCACGACCATGGCCGCGCCCGCGGCCAGGAAAGGAGGCACCAGCAGCAGCGCGAGCGCGAGCGGCGTGTCCGACTTCAGGATCACGAGCATCCAGTACGCCGTGAGGAGCGCCGCCACGAGGAAACCGGCATCCGCGAGCTGGGCGGCCAGCGCCATGGGAAGGAGCGCGCTGAAGAAGGCAGGCACGAGCTCCGCGACCGCGTTCGCCAGCAGGGCCCCCACGAGGAACAGCGACTCGCGGGAGCGCTGGCGCAGGTACATCGCGAACATCTGCGCGGCCACCAGCAGGGAGAGCAGCCCCGTGAACAGCCTCACCGGCGCCACGGGAAGGTTCCACAACGCCAGGCGCGCAGACAGGCCGTCCGAGCTGAGGACGCGGAGGAAGGGCGTTCCAAGGGCCGGAACGGCACCGCGGAACCGCACGGAAAGGACGTGCGAGGGCCCGCCATCCATCTGCGGCAGCGGCAGCACGCGATAGGCCGCCACACCGTCCGCGGCGGGGCGCAGGACGTCGGTCCCGTCCAGCGATACGGTGTCCACCAGGATCGTGGGTCCCGCGAGAAGAACCCGCGCTGCCCCGTCCACCGTGCCCTCGGTCCGGAGCCACATCTCGCGCCCCTCCGGGACCACGGGAGTCCACTCGGCGCCGAGATCGGCCGCGGGGAGCAGCGCGCATACACCGAGCAGCAGGACCAGGGCAACCGGGAGACTTTTCATCAGGACGGCTCCTGGCCAATAGTATAGAGAGAATCGGATCGAATTGACAGCGCGCCGCGGCGATGCTACGCTGGAAACTTCCCGCAAGAAAGGCAGCGCATGAAGGAAGTCCTGCTCAGGATCATTGAGGAGTTCTCCGAAGGCTTCCTCATCCTCGACCGCGATCACCACGTCGTCTTCTTCAACGACGTGCTGCTGAAGACTACCGGCCTGCAGACAAGCGACATCCTGGACCCGGAAGGCCCGTTCCTGAAGAGCCTCGGACTGAGCGACCTGTGCCAGTCCTGTGAGCGAGAGGCCGTGGTGGAAGACAAGTGGGGAACGCCGCGCCGCTTCATCGTCTCCTGTCTCGTGGTGGAGTCCGAGACGGGCCCCTACGTGGTGGCCCGGCTGCGCGCCGCGGCCGCCGGCGGCCCGCAGGAAGCCGTTCGGTTCCGCGGGCAGCTGGAGCAGCTCTTCCGCAACATCGGGGACCCGATCATCTCGGCGGACCTTGACGGGACCATCGCGCTTGCCAACCCCTCGTTCTACCAGCTCATCGGGTGGGACGAGTCCGAGGCCCTCCCGAACATCTCCGCCCTGTACGCGCACCGCCCCGAGCTGGAGGACAAGATCCTGCGCCTGGCCGAATCCGACATGGTCTACAACCTGGAGACCCACCTCACCACGAAGGGGCGGCAGCTTCGGCGCGTGCTGGACACCTCGTGGGTGACGCGGGACGGCCGCGGCGTGGTCACCGGCTACACGGCCCACTTCAAGGACGTCACCTACGTGAAGAACCTGGAAGCGCGCCTTCGGATCTCCGAGCGCAACTACATGCTCCTGTTCGACACCATTCTCAGCTCCATCATCATCGTTGACCCGCTGGGCCGGATCCTGAACTGCAACTACTTCGCGGAGAAGATGTACGGGTGGCTGCGCCACGACCTGGTCAACCGGGAGTTCGACGAGGTCTTCCAGGTCCACAAGAAGGGCCTCCCGATGACGGACATCATCGGCCTGGTCAACAGGAACCGCGGCCGCTACGTGGAGACGGACGTCCCGCGGCGATGCCAGGACGGCACGATCAAGTTCACCTATGCCTCCTACTCCGCCCTCACGAGCACCACGGGAGAGACCATCGCGTACGCCATCATGGAGCGGGACCTGACGGAGCGCGTGCGGCTGGAGAAGAAGCTGCAGGCCAGCTTCGAGCAGATCAAGGACACGCAGTCGGCGGCCATCCTGGGCTTTGCCCGGCTCACGGAGTACCGCGACGTGGATACCGGCAAGCACCTGGAGCGCATCCGCGAGTACACGCGCGTGCTGGCCACGGCGCTGGCGCGGCTGCCCGCGTACTCCGACTACATCACCCCGGACTACATCGAGGACCTGTGCCTGTCCTCCGTCCTGCACGACGTGGGCAAGGTGGGCATCGAGGACGCGCTGCTCCTGAAGCCCGGCCGCCTGGACGAGCGGGAGTTCGAGAAGATCAAGCTGCACGCCACGCTGGGGGGAGAGGCGCTGCGCGCCGTGGACCAGGAGATCAAGCGCGAGTCGTTCCTCACCATCGGCAAGGAGGTCGCCTTCTACCACCACGAGCGCTGGGACGGCAGCGGCTATCCCGCCGGGAAGAAGGGAGACCAGATCCCGCTGTCCGCGCGGATCGTGGCGCTGGCCGACGTGTATGACGCGCTCACCTCCCGCCGCAGCTACAAGGAGGCGCTGTCCCACGAGGATGCGGTGAAGATCATTGTCGCGGAGAAGGGGACGCATTTCGATCCGGACATCGTGCAGGTGTTCGAGGAGAGCCTCGAGACGTTCAAGCGCATCCACATGCTGGAGTCCTTCAAGGAGCACCCGGCGAGCATCGCGGACCTGCTCACCTCGCCGGACAACTGACAGGCGGCATCGGTTCGGGTATACTGCGGCCCGTGTCGTCGACGATCGACATCGCCGAAATACAGAAAGCCGCGCTGCGTTCCCTGCCCCTCACGTTCCACATGACGAGCCTCCGGCGGGAGTCCCATGGCGTGCTGGACCGGATCCTGGAGGCGTACCTCGTCGAGCTGGGGCAGGAAAAGATCCTGGAGCCGTTGT
>DASRZR010000373.1:0-2092 GCA_035686185.1 Spirochaetia bacterium
GCCCGCCTCTCCCACGATCTCGCTGCGGCGCCGGCTGCCCTGGAACGATCCCAGCGCGCGGGAGGCGGCCAACCAGTCAGGCTCCGGGCCGGAAGCCGCGTGCTCCTTCCGCCACAGGTGCGAGCACAGCGCCAGCGCCGCGGCGGCGTTCAGCACGTTGTGATCGCCGGGAACCTGCAGCTCGAACGGCACGTCCACACCCCGAAGACGGAAACGCGCGAGCCCGGGCAGCGCCTCTTCCAGGACGATCTGAAACGGTCCGCTCACCGTGCGGCCGTACGCAACCTGCTCCAGGTCCGGACGCTTCCCGGCGATGAGCCCTGCCGCCGTGCGCGCGCCCGGGTCGTCCCCGCAGTAGATGAGCGTCCCGTCCCGCGGCAGCAGCTCCCCGAACTCGCAGAACGCGGAAAGGATGTCCTGGATGTCACGGAAATAGTCGAGGTGGTCCGGCTCCACGCTCGTGATCACGATCCGGGTCGGGCGGAAGTTGAGGAAGTGCCGGCGGTACTCGCAGGTCTCCGCCACCAGGAAGCGGTCTCCCTGGACGAGCGTGGACCGGTTGCCGAACCCCGGGACCTCCGCGCCCACGAGGACCGTGGCGGGGGACGCCCATTCCTTGAGGATCGTACCGCACAGCGCCGTGGTGGTGGATTTGCCATGCACGCCGCTCACCGCGCTGGAATCGGCGGCGGCAGACAGGGCTCCCAGCGCCTCGGGATAGATCAGGGAAGGCAGACCGCGGTCCGCCGCCGCGCGAAGCTCGGGATTGTCTTCCCGGCGGTACGCGGCCGAGTGGATGACCACCTCGGCGTCCGCCGGCAGGTTGGAGGCCGCGAAGCCCTCCACGTAGGGAATGCGCAGCCGCTTCAGGACCGCGTCCGTGTAGAACGTCTCCGCCGTATCGGAACCGGAGATTCGAGCGCCGCGCGCGGAGAGGATCTCCGCCAGGGCGGCCATGCCCGTTCCCTTGATTCCGACCAGATGGACGCGGAAACCCCGGAGGGACTGCGGGAATCGATACGCTTCGGCCAATCATCCCCCTGGTGCGGCGGGTTCCACGTTCGACGAACGGCCCGACGGGCCGCCGGCATAGTAGCACGGTCAGAACGCGAGGCGCAATGCGCGGCCGCGCGGGAACCGGCCGCCGGCATGGCCCCGTGCCGTCAGGGGGCGATTTCCATCAGCGTGTCGAGCTTGATCATCTTGAAGGTCTTGAACAGCGTCTCGTTGCAGCCGACGATCCGGATCCTTCGGTTCTGGGCGGCCAGCTTCTTGTGAATGGCAACCAGCTTTCCGATGGCGGAGGAGGTAATGCCAATGGCCATGGAAAGGTCCAGTGTGATCAGGACCGAGTTGATGGTGGTGAGGGAGTCTATCTTCTTCTCGAAGTCAGCCCCGGCCTCACCGAACAGGGGCCCTGCCACGGCGAGCAGTGTCTCATTCTCGGAGACCTTCTCAAAGCGCATCATTGCACGGTCACCTTCCAGTTCATTGTCGGACAAAACCGGCTGGTGGCACAGGGAGGCCGGGGCCCTTGAAACAGGCGGGAGACCTTCCGATAGTTAGCCATACTGCGGAAAGGAGAGTTCGCATGGTGAGAAAGAGCATTGTTGTACCGCTGACGGTGGGCCTGCTTCTGCTCGCGGCCGGCGTCTACGCGGACACCACCGGCTACGGGCTGGTGGAGTCGTTTGGAGACGGGAAGGTCGTCGTGCGGCTGGAGAACTCGACCGGAACCTGGACGGTGGACAAGGAGACGAAGGTCACCGGGGCCGTCATGGTGGCAGACTGGGTCTACGTCAACGTGGAGACCTCCGGGCACGTGAAGGCCCTCCGCGTGGAAGAGGTCCCGACCCCGCACTCCGGGGTGGTCAAAGAGGTGAAGGGCGACGTGCTGCTGGTCCGGTCCGGCAACGGTGAGGTGTCCTGGAACGTGACACAGCTCACGATGCTGGACGGCATCGAGCGCGGACAGTTCCAGCCGGGTGACGAGATCGGCGTGAAGCTCTACAAGAACCACAACCTTGCGGCGCTGAAGCTCATCAAGCGGGGCGTCAAGGTCAACTGATTCCCGTCCGTGTGCGCGTGCGGG
>DASRZR010000374.1:0-6969 GCA_035686185.1 Spirochaetia bacterium
CGCATCCTCGCCTCCCGGATCTTCTTCAAGGCGTTCACCGCGGACTACCAGGACGTGGCCCCGGACCTCGCGGCGCAGAACACGAGCCGGCTGGACGCGCTGGCGGAGAAGCTGAAGAAGTTCCCCGGCTACAAGATCAGGCTCGTGGGCCACGCCGTGTCGATCTACTGGGATGATCCGGTGAAGGGCGCCGCCGAGCAGAAGGACGTTCTCCTCCCGCTGTCCCGATCGCGGGCGGACGCCGTGAAGGCGGCCCTCGTCCAGCGGGGCATCGATGAGGCGCGCCTCTCCACGGACGGTGTGGGCGCCTCGGACCAGCTCGTCCCGGACAGCGACTACAAGGACCGGTGGCAGAACCGCCGCGTGGCGCTGTTTCTAGATAAATAGTACCTCTCATGCCTCCTTACTCCTTGCTGTCTCCGGCGGCGTTGCCGCCGGAGCAGCTTTTGTGAGATGGCGGGAGAGCCGACGTACATGGACATGGCCGCAAACGTCAGGGAGTGCACGGAACGCGTGCTCACGTTGCTGGACAGCCGGCCACGGGTGAATGTCCTGAACGTGGCGGAGCAGCTCAACGAGCGCAGCCTCGTGGTCTACCAGGCTATCGGATGGCTGATCCGGGACGGGCGCGTGCGCTACGAGCAGGAGGGCAACCAGGTGTACCTGGCGAAGAATGGGGAGGGCGCCAGGTGAACCCGCTCGCGGTGAAAGCGTATGGGGCACTGCTGGGCCTCGCATTGGCCGCGGCGGGCCTGCCGGTGGGCCCGGACGGGGTCGTGTCCCGCGCCGTGGTGTCCTCGGGCCACCAGGGGGCGGTGCGGGATATGGCCGCGGACGCGGCGCGCGGGCTCCTGCTGAGCGCCGGGGATGACGGCACGCTACGGGTATGGGATATCGGCTCGCAGACGCTGATCCGACGGCTCGCGGTCGCGCGGCAGGGCCTCCAGGCAATCGCGGTGGACCCGGCCGCCCCGCTCGCGGCCGTGCTCATCTCCGAGGACGCCCGCGCGTTCCGCATCGATGTGTGGAACTGGGAGACCCGGGAGCTGCGCTACCGGATCGAGCTGGAGGCGGCGCCGTTGTTCGTCCACTTCTCCCTCAGCGGCTCCTTCCTTCTGTGCGGGGCGATGACCTGGGACAGCCTTCGAATCTACCGCGCCACCACCGGCGAGCGCGTGCCGGCGGACGTCGAGGGCGGCATGGTCGGGTTCGCCGAGGTGTCGCGCAGCAACGCCACGCTGATGACCTACCGGGTCTCGGGGCGGATCACCTACCAGGACCTCGCCTCCGGCACGGTGGCGCGGCAGGTGCCGGCTCCCGCGGACCTTGTGGATGTGCGGCCCAGCCCGGACCGCCGCTACCTCGTGGGGCACACGGACACCGAGATCCTGTGCGTGGATGCGCTCAGCGGAGAGACACGGGCGCGGGTGCCGGCCGCGCAGGTCGTGTCCCTGGACGTCTCGGGCCCGGCGGACCGCCTGGCGTGGATCACGTCGGACGGGTCCGTGCACCGCTGGGATTCCGCGCACGCCGCCGGGGCGCCCGTGGCCGCGGATGGGACCGTCAACGGCGTCGTTTCCCTGGAGCGCGCGGCAACGGGCCTGGAAGGCACGCCGCGGACCGTGCGTTTCGACGGGGACGACCTGATACTCGGCGGAAGCCGGGGCGAGGTGGTCCGCGTGTCTCCCGCCGGTGAGGTGACGGCCATGGCACGGGACATCCTCTCGCACACCACGGGTGTCGCGGTCACGGACACCGGGCTGGTCGTGGCATCCGGGGCCGTGGTGCGCGCGTTCCAGACGCTTCCACGGCTCACCGAGCTGTTCACCCTGCCCTCGCCCTTCGGCGGGGAGCCGGCCGGCCTCCTGGCGCTGGATGATGGGCGGGTGCTGGCGTGGAAGCAGGGGGAGCAGCCGGGCGCCCTGGGGGTGATCGACTGCCGGCAGGGCACGTACACGCCCCTGGCGGTGGCGCTCGACGGTCCGCTGGCGGCCGTAGCGGCTCGCGGCAGCTCGGCGTTCACGCTGGAACGCAGCGGCAGCATTCACGGCATCGACCTGGCCACGGGAACCGTTTTTTTCCAGGCCACGCGCCCCGGCGCGGTCTGCCTCGCGCCGTTCGGGGCCGACGCGCTCCTGGTAGGGACCGGACAGACGGGACCGCTTCGCGCCTCTCTCGTGCGCATCGACCTTCGCACGGGGGAAACGGCACCGGTGCCCGGCACGGAGACGTTCACCTACGCGCTGTGCCCCGACCCGGGGGACGGGGCGCTGTACTCGCTTGCCGTGGACGGGGACGGCGTGACGAAGCTGTTCCGCCACGAAGGAACCGGCCTGGAGCGGGAATCGGTGGTGGATGAGAACGAGGATGACCTGACGGCCAGCGTCTCCCGGGACCCGGCCACCGACGTGCTGTACTCGTCCCTCGGACGGCAGCGCGTCACCGCGTGGTCCCGCGGCAGCCTGAGGACCATCGGGGCCCCGTCACCCGGCATCACTTCCCTGCAGGCGCGCAACGGCCTGCTCGCCTCGGCCCAGCGCGATTCCACGGTGTCCCTGTGGGACACGATTGCCGACCGGCCGGTGGCGACGCTGTACCCGTTCTCCGATGGAAGCTGGGCCGCCATCTTTGCCGACGGATCGGTGGGGGGAGCGCCCTCCGGCCTGGCCAAGGTCAGCTATTTTGCCCAGGGCCGGCTCGCCGAGCCCGCGGCCTCGCCCCCTTCCCAGGAGGCGCCCGTTGCCCGATAATGCCGGCACCAGGAAGGCCGGCAGGATGTTGCGGATACTTCTCTGCGATGATCATCCCATCGTCCGCGAAGGGCTGAAGAACATCCTCCTGCAGCAGTCGGACATCAAGGTGGTGGAGGAGGCCGGCAGCGGCGGCGAGCTGCTGCAGAAGAACGCCTCTGCCCGCTTCGATGTCATCATCCTGGACATCACGCTGCCGGACATGAACGGGCTGGAGGTGCTGAAGAACCTGCGGTCCGCGGCCCCGGCGCCGGCGGTGCTCGTGCTGAGCATGCATCCCGAGGAGCAGTACGCCACCCGGGCGCTGAAGGCCGGGGCGGCGGGCTACCTGCAGAAGGAGAGCGCCCCGGCGGAGCTCATGACCGCGGTGCGCAAGATCGCGCGCGGCGGCCGTTACGTCACCCCCTCCCTGGCGGAGAAGCTTGCCCTGGACCTGGCGGGCCCGGGAGACCGGGAGCCGCACGAGCTGCTCTCAGACCGCGAGTACCAGGTGCTGACGCTCATCGCCTCCGGACGGGGCATCAAGGAGATCGCCCTCGAGCTTGCCTTGAGCGCGCCTACCGTTGCCACGTACCGCTCGCGTCTCATGGCCAAGCTCGGCCTGGCATCCACGGTGGACCTCGTTCGCTACGCCCTGGAGCACAAGCTCGTAGACTGAGCGCAGGGACTTGACGCGGAGACGCCCTTTGACTATGTTCCTGTCCATGCTGGTGGCAGCACAGAAGTCAGAGTTGAATGTTTCCTCGTGGTGGTGGTCCTGGAGGTAGCCAGGATCATGCCCTAGTCACGACAACGGGGCGCGGGTCCTGGCGATCAGCCGGGGCCCGCGCTTTTTTTTGTGAAAGCCGCGGCGCCTGGGTATCAGGTTCTGCGGCTTTTTCTTTGTCCGCGGCGCGGGGCGCCGGCGCGGTGAAAAGGAGACGAGAATGGCAGGAACGGTGGCCACGCGGCCGACAGTATTGATTCGACGGATGAACGGGGAGCGATTCACGCCGCTCTCCCTTGCCAAGAAGCTCGGGGCGTGCGCCCTGCTGGAGAGCGCCTCGTTCCAGCGCGGACGGGAGCGCTTCTCCTTCCTCCTCCTGCGGGAGGCGTTTCGGGTCTTCCAGAAGGGAGAGGACCTGTTCCTGCGCCGGGACGGCACAACGCTGGCGCTGCGCGGCACGTACGCCGACATCCTGGACGTGCTTGCCTACTTCGGCAAACAGCACGAGGGCCGGGTGGAATCGTTCCCGCTGCCCACGGGCGGCCTGGGATTCCTGGGCTACGAGTACTGCCGGCGGTTCGACACGATCCGCACGCGGGACCGGCCGGACCCCCTGGGCCTGCCGGACGCGGTCTTCCTGTTCGGCAGCGTGTTCCTCGTCTTCGACCACTACACGGACACCATCTCCCTGGTCGGGTTGAACTACCGGGAGAAGGAGATCGACCTGGAGCGCGCGCTGGACGAGACGGAGAGGCGCATCAACGACCTTGATTTCAATTTCATGGCCCCGGCGCGAACAGACTGGACGGTGCAGCGGCTGCCGCGGGAGGACGACCGGCAGACCTACCTCTGGGGCGTGGAGAAGGTCAAGGAACAGATCGTGGCCGGCAACCTTCTCCAGGGAGTCCTCTCCCGGCGGCTGCAGGTGCGCACGGACATGCCCGCCCTGGAAGCCTACCGCACGCTGCGGAGCACGAACCCGTCCCCGTACATGTTCTACCTCGATTTCGGTGACTACCAGCTCTTCGGCGCCTCGCCGGAGGTGCACGTCAAGGTGAGGGACGGCACGGCCGCCATCCGGCCGCTCGCCGGAACCCGGCGACGCGGCGCGCGCGCGGCGGAGGACGCGGCGCTGGAGAAGGAGCTTCTCTCGGACCCGAAGGAACGGGCCGAGCACCTCATGCTGGTGGACCTCGCCCGCAACGACCTGGGACGGGTGTGCGCGCCGGGGTCCGTCCAGGTGACGGAGCTCATGGAGGTGGAACGCTACTCCCACGTCATGCACATCGTCTCCCACGTGGAGGGGAAGCTGGCGGAGGGAAAGACCGGGCTGGACGCCCTGCGCGCCACGTTCCCGGCCGGCACCGTGTCCGGGGCGCCGAAGATCCGCGCCATCGAGGTGATCGACTCCCTGGAGCCGGTGCGCCGCGGGTTCTACGCCGGGGTGGTGGCGCACGTGGAATCCGACGGTTCCCTGGATTCCTGCATCAGCATCCGCTGCGCGCTGAAGCAGGGAGACGTGGTGACGCTGCAGGCCGGGGCCGGCATCGTGGCCGACTCCGTGCCGGAGAAGGAGTTCGAGGAAACAGAGGCGAAGCTCGGGGCGCTGGCCCGGGCGCTGGGCATCGAGGCGGAGGCATAGGCATGTACGTCCTGATCGACAACTACGATTCGTTCACTCACAACCTCTACCAGTACCTGCGCGAGCTGACGGACGCGCCCGTGGAGGTGTTCCGCAATGACCGCGTCACGGTGGACGAGCTGGCCGGCATGAAGCCGGCCGGCATCATCATCTCCCCGGGACCGGGTCGGCCCGAGGAGGCCGGCATCAGCGTGGAGCTGATCCAGCGGCTTGCCGGCACCGTTCCCATCCTGGGCGTGTGCCTGGGTCACCAGGCCATCGCGGCGGCCTTCGGCGCCCGGGTGGTTGCCGCCCGGCGGATCGTGCACGGGAAGGCGGAGGACATGACGCTGGACGGCCGGGGCCTGTTCCGCGGCCTGCCCCGGACGGCGAAGTTCACGCGCTACCACTCGCTGGCCGTGGAGCGGGAATCCCTGCCCCCGGAGATGGAGGTCACCGCGGTGGCCGCGGATGGGGAGATCATGGGGATCCGCCACCGCCAGCTCGTGGTGGAGGGCGTGCAGTTCCACCCGGAGTCCATTGCGTCGGACCACGGAAAGGCTCTGCTTCGCAATTTCCTCTCCTACCGGCGGGAGGCGTTTCCGCTTCCGGGCGTGCTGTCAGCCCTCCAGGCAGGCCGGGCCATGGACCGGGATGAGGCGGAGTTCTTCATGGACGAGCTGACGGACGGGCGGCTCACCGACGTGCAGATCGCCGGCGTGCTCGCCTCCATGACCGGGCCGCTCATCACGCCGCAGACACTCGCGGGGTTTGCCACGGTGCTTCGGCGCAAGAAGAGGCCCTTTGCGAGCGACCGCCGGGTGCTGGACACCTGCGGCACCGGGGGAGACGGTTTCGGCACGTTCAACATCTCCTCCCTGGCCGCGGTGGTGGCCGCCTCCTGCGGCGCGCTGGTGGCCAAGCACGGCAACCGGGGCGCCAGCTCCCCCGTGGGGAGCGCGGACTTCTTCCGGGAGCTGGGAGTGGCGGTGGAGGCGCCCCCGGCAGTGGCGGAGGAATCTCTTCGGGAGACCGGCTTCTGTTTCCTGTTCGCGCCCGTCTACCACGGCGCGATGCGCCACGCGGGGCGCGCGCGCGCGGAGCTGGGAATCAAGAGCGTGATGAACCTCGTGGGGCCGCTGTCGAACCCGGCCGATGCCTCCTACCAGCTCATCGGCGTGTTCGACGGGATGTTCTGCGGTCCCGTTGCTGAGGCCGCTCACCTGCTGGGCGTGCGGCGCGTAATGACCGTTCACGGGGAGGACGGGATGGACGAGATCTCCGTGTGCGGCCCCACCACGGTAGTGGAGATCGATGAGACGGGCCGGCGCTCGGACTACACGCTCACCCCGGAGGAGTTCGGCATCCGCCGCTACGCGGTGGAAGACCTCAAGGGCGGAACGGCCATCCACAACGCGCGCATGGCGCGGGAAGTGCTGGCGGGAGAGGGCCCCGCGGCGGTGCGGGAGGCGGTCCTGCTGAACGCCGGCGCCGGCCTGTACATCTGCGGCGCGGTCCGCAACGTGGGGGAGGGCTACCTGCGCGCGCGGGAAGCGCTGCAGACCGGGGCGGCGCTCGCCAAACTGGAGCAGATCCGCGAGCGATCCCGGGCTTCCGCGGCGGCCGCCTGAGCAGGCCCGAAGGGGAACGGCCGGGATGAGTGAATCCATCCTCCACCAGATAGCGGCCCGTCGACGGGAGCGCATCCGGGACCAGGGGCACGAGATGGGCGTCACGCTGCCCGCCTCCCGCACCGTGGCGACAGTGCCGTTTGGCGTCGATCCGTTTCTCATCTGCGAGGTGAAGAGGCGCTCTCCGTCCCGCGGAGCCATCGCGCCGGGCCGGGATGCCGTGGAGCAGGCGCGGGTCTACGCCGCGGCCGGCGTTCGCAG
>DASRZR010000375.1:0-6668 GCA_035686185.1 Spirochaetia bacterium
GGCCGCCCAGCGAGTCCCAGTGCGGCTGCTCGAAGAGCAGCGCGGCGCGCCCATTCCAGCATCCCGCCAGGGTGGGCAGGAGCGTGGCGCACAAGAGGAGTGGGAGAAGCTTTCTCACGACGTCGTGCCGGGCCCCGTGCCCTTGACAGTGTAGGATGAGAAAAGGATAGTAGTCCAGATCACACCCAAAGGAGATCTCATGGTCAGCTACACGCAGCTCGGTCTGGTGAACACCCGGGAGATGTTCCGCAAGGCCATGGCGGGAAAGTACGCCATCCCCGCCTACAACTTCAACAACATGGAGCAGCTCCAGGCCATCATCCAGGGCTGCATGAACAGCCGCTCGCCGGTGATCCTGCAGGTGTCCAAGGGCGCCCGCAAGTACGCCAACCAGGTGCTGCTGCAGTACATGGCGCAAGGGGCCATCGAGATGATGAAGGCCTCCGGGACGGCCGTGCCCGTGGCGCTCCACCTGGACCACGGCGATTCGTTCGAGCTGTGCCAGTCCTGCATCGAGAGCGGGTTTTCCTCCGTCATGATTGACGGCTCGGCCCACCCGTACGAGAAAAACGTGGAGCTCACGAAGAAGGTCGTGGAGTTCGCCCACAAGCACGACGTCACGGTGGAAGGCGAGCTCGGCGTGCTGGCCGGCATCGAGGACGAGGTCCACGCGGAGACGTCTCACTACACGAACCCGGACGACGTGGAAGACTTCGTGAAGAAGACCGGCGTGGACAGCCTCGCCATCTCCATCGGAACCTCCCACGGCGCGTACAAGTTCAAAGTGAAGCCGGGCGAGCCGCTTCCCACGCTGCGCTTCGACATCCTGGAGGAGATCGAACGCCGCATCCCCGGGTTCCCCATCGTGCTGCACGGCTCCTCGTCGGTGCTCAAGGAGTACGTGGACATGATCAACAAGTACGGCGGCAAGATGGAAGGCGCGGCCGGGATCCCGGAGGAGCAGCTTCGCAAGGCCGCCCGCTCCGCGGTGTGCAAGATCAACATCGACTCGGACGGAAGGCTCGTCATCACGGCGATGATCCGTAAGGCCTTCGCGGAAGACCCCAAGGGCTTCGATCCGCGCACCTACCTCGGACCCGCGCGGGATGAGCTCACGAAGCTGATCGAGCGCAAAAACAAGGAAGTGCTGGGCAGCGCGGGCGCGGCCTAGCGCGCCCGCAGGGCGCGCGGAAGGGGCCCCACGCGGCAGCCGACCCCTGCGACCCCAAGGGGCGCGATTCGGGGCGGCGAGAGCGTGGGGTCCTCTTGGCGTAGCGCGCCCGCAGGGCGCGCTAGCCCTGCACCGCTCTCGGGAACCTTCCCGCGAACACTCCCACGGCACCCAGGACGGCGGCCGCGCTCAAGCCGGCCGCCCATCCCATCCTGCCGGAATACGCAAGGTAGCTGCACACGGTGAGCCCCACGGAGGCTGCCGCGGCGGCCACAAAGAACATGACCCCGTCTCTACCCTCCCAGCGATAGAAGCGACGCGCCGTAAGGGCCACGATGAGCACGCCCGCCGCGCGCAGGCACGGCAGAAGGAACAGCACGTACGCATCCCACTGCCCCACCGTCCGCAGCGCGTCGGCGATGTTCACCAGGGAAAGGAACCCGCTGAGGCACGCGAAGGTGGTCAGGAACACGCGTTCATCCGACGCGGTGATGGTGAGCGTCTTCTGCAGCAGCAGGAAGCCGCCCATGGCGGTGAGCAGGGGAACGAGAGGGTCCTGCTGCAGCAGGGAGAGGAAGAACAGCACGCCGTCGTAGGAGAACCCGAAGATCCTGCGCACGATGAGGATCACGAGGTAGCCGGGGAAAAACAGCAGCGCGCCCTTCAGGTACGTGGCCACCAGCGCCAGGGCCGGCGGTGACTGCCGCGGACCCCAGGGCAGGACGACAACGAGGCTGAACAAGAGCGGAAGCGAGGCAACGAGAAACAGCACCATCTAGGCCCCCAGAACCGTGCTCTCGATCTTGCGGACCTGCTCCCGGTACAGGGAGAGGATCTGCGTGCCGTAGTCCGCGATGAGCTGGATGATGTTGCGCGGCTTCTCCCCGTCCCGCCCGTTGATGCGGTCTCCCGCGTCCCCCAGGCCGGGAAGGATGTAGGCCTTGGTGTTCAGGACCGGGTCCATCCACAGCGTGTAGATCTCCGCCATGTCCAGGGCGCGCACGATGCGAAGCGCCCCCTTGAGAACCGAGATCGTGTTGAAGAACTTGATGGAACGGGGCCGTACGCCGTGATCCAGGAGGTACTTCACCACCGTGACGAGGCTTCCTCCGGTGGCGTTCATGGGGTCCGCGAAGAACAGGTCCTTGCCGTCCATGGAGGCCGCGTCGAAGTACGAGCGGTCCAGGTCCAGCACGTACTCCATGTTCTTCTCTTCCTTGGTGTCGTCCCGCGAAATCTTGAACAGCGCGAACGGGGTGACGTACCCGTGGGAGGAGTATTCCTGGATCTCCTTGGACATGATCATGGCCGGCAGCAGCGCGCCGCGCAGCATGACGCACATCACCGCGTTCTCAATCCGCTCATCCACGTCCGGGATCTTGTGTACCGCGAAGTTCACCACCGGCAGCGTGACCGGCGTGCGGACCACGAAGTGGTTGCGCTCCGGCGCCGAGGCGCCAAAGGCGAACGTGAACAGCAGCTCGTAGGCGCGCTGCGTGTAGTAGACGAACTCGGGGTGTTCCGTGCGCACGTCCCGCAGCTTGGCAATGAGGCGCGACACCTCGCCATGCACTTCCCGCGGCGTGGAAAAGGAGTACACGTGCACGCGCTCTTCCCGCGCCACGATCTTCTGCATGGCGTGTCCCATCTCGTTGAACAGGCTGATCAGGTCAGCCTTCGCCGAGTCGTGGCGGGAGGAGCGCGCGGGGTCCGAGAGAACGGAGAACAGCTCCAGCGCGCGGGAGAACGTGGCGTTCATTCCCTCCAGCGTTTCCTTGTCCTCCGCCTTGAGGTATCCGTCCAGATCCTGCGCCTTCAATATCACCTTTGCCATGGCGCTACACTACACCCCGCCCCGGGGATGGTCAACGGAACGCGCGACGGAGTACTGTGGCCGGCGTGGTGAGGGCGCGATTCACCTTCCGCGGGACCGTGCAGGGCGTCGGGTTCCGTCCGGCCGTCTACCGCCTGGCGGTTTCCCTCGGGCTGGACGGGTTCGTCCAGAACCGGCGCTCCGAGGTGGTGGCAGAGGTCCAGGGAAGTGAGGCCCGCGTCCAGCGGTTTGCAGCAGAGATCCGGGGCGCGCTTCCCGGAGCCGCGCGGCTGGAATCCCTGCGCGAGCAACACGTGGACACGGTGGAGGCGGAAGCCGGCTTCCACATCATCGAGAGTGGCCGGGACTCGTTCTCCTTCCCGCCCATCCCGCCGGACCTTCCGCTGTGCGCGGCCTGCGCGCGAGAGCTCCTGGATCCGACCAACCGTCGCTACCTGTACCCCTTCATCACCTGCACACAGTGCGGCCCCCGGTATTCCATCGTCGAACGCACGCCGTTCGACAGGGCCAACACGACCATGGCGCCCTTTGACCAGTGCCCGGCGTGCGCGGCCGAGTACGCCGATCCGGAGGACCGGCGGTTCCACTCCCAGACCAACTCCTGCGCGTCGTGCGGCCCTGCCCTCTCCTGCGTGGATTCCGCCGGCGCGCACGTGCCGGGCAACCCGCTGGCCGCCGCGGTGCACGGACTGGCCGCCGGCCGGGTAGTGGCCGTGATGGGAATCGGGGGATTCCACCTGGCCGCGGACCCTCGGGCAGAGGCAGCCGTGCGGCGTCTGCGCCGGGACAAGGACCGTGAACGCAAGCCATTCGCGCTCATGGTGCGGGACGTTCAGACGGCCCATCGCCTGTGCCGGCTTTCCCCGGAAGAGGAAGCGCTGCTCGTCTCGCAGGAGGCGCCCATCCTCATCGCCCCCCGGCAGCCGGGCGCACCGCAGTGGACGCGCGGCGTGTCGGACACGGAAACGCTGGGGATCATGCTCCCGTACACGCCGCTGCACCTGCTGCTGTTCCAGCACCCGGAAGCCGGCGCTGGCGGGGATGCGCTCATCATGACCTCGGGAAACCTGGCGGGAGAGCCCATCATCACGGACCCGGAAGAGGCGCAACGGAAGCTTGCGGACGCGGCTGACCTCTTCCTGTTCCATGACCGGCGGATCACGTTCCGCACGGACGACTCGGTGGCCCGCCGCGGTCCCTCCGCGCCGCCGTTCCTGCTGCGCCGCTCCCGGGGCTGGGTGCCGAGACTGATCCCGCTTTCCCGGGACACCTGCGAGGTGCGCCTTGCCCTTGGCGGCGACCTGAAGAACGCCCCGGCGCTGGCGCGCGGCCGCGACCTCCACCTGGCCGCCTTCATCGGGGACCTCGAATCCGCGGAGAGCCTGCGCCAGTTCGATTCCAGCATCCGCCAGCTCCTCGAGCTGTACGACGTCACCCCGGACAGCGTGGCAGCCGACATGCACCCCGGATATTACTCTTCCCGCTGGCAGGCGCCGAAAGGAGCCCGGCCTCTGCGGGTCCAGCACCACCACGCGCACGCCCTCTCGGTCATGGCGGAGCACGGCCTGGAGGAAGCGATTGCGCTCTCCTTTGACGGCACCGGCTACGGGACGGACGGCACCATCTGGGGCGGAGAGTTCCTCCACGCCACGCGGTCCGGCTTCACGCGGCTGGGGAGCCTCGTCCCGTTTCCGCTTCCCGGCGGAGATGCCGCCGTGCTCCATCCGCCCCGCGTCGCGCTGGGTCTCCTTGGAGAGGCGGCGCGCGGCAGGATCCCCGGCATCCCGCCGGCCGAAGAGCAGTTCATCCTGGCGATGATCTCACGGGCCGTGAACAGTCCGATGACGACCTCCCTGGGACGGGTCTTTGACGCGGCCGCCGCGCTGCTGGGGCTCGCGGACCGGACCACCTACGAAGGCGAGGGCCCGATACGGCTGGAAGGATCGGGCCTGCGCGCCTTCGATGCCGGGACCACGGACGGTTCGGAGACGCGCGAGCTGGTCCACTTCGAGCCGGGCGCGGAAGACGGCCGCCTGTTCCTTCTGGACCCGCGGCCCCTGCTCATCGCCATGATGGACCGCCGGGAGCGCCACAGCACGGAGCGGCTTGCGCTCCTGTTCCACGAGGCCATCGCGGCTGCGTCCCTGGAGGCGGCGCGCCGGATGCGCCGGCACACGGGCTGCGGCGTGCTCGCTCTCTCCGGCGGCGTGTTCCAGAACCTGCTTCTGCGGGAGCTGCTCATCCCCCCCTTGATCAAGGAAGGTTTTGAGGTTTTCTTCAACGTACAGGCGCCGCCGGGAGACGGCGGACTGGCGGTCGGCCAGGCCTGGTTCGCGCCGGCATGAGGAGAGAGACATGTGCCTTGCCACACCCATGAAGATTGAGCGCCTGCTGGACAACAGGAAGGCCATCGTTTCCGAAGGCGGCGTGCAGGTGGAGGTGGACGTGTCCCTGCTGGACAACCCGCAGCCGGGAGACCACGTCATCGTTCATGCCGGGTACGCGATAGAGACGCTCACGCTTGCCGATGCCCAGGAGCGCCTGGAGCTTTTCCGCAAGCTCGCGGAGCTTTCGGGAGGGGACCAGGGCCTGCTGTGAACCCGGAAGCGGCGCTCGCCCGCGACATCGTTTCCGAGATCCAGTCCGTGGCGGCCGGCATCGGCAGGCCGGTGAGCCTGATGGAGGTCTGCGGGACCCACACGGTGGAGCTTCGAAAGCAGGGGATCCACTCCCTCCTTCCCCGGAGCATCCGGCTGGTCTCCGGGCCGGGCTGTCCCGTGTGCGTCACCCCGTCCGGCTACATCGACAACGCGCTTTCCCTTGCCGAGGAAGGCCGCGCGGTAGTGGCCACCTTCGGTGACCTGCTGAAGGTTCCTGGCAGCTCCGGACAGACCCTCGCATCCCTTTCGGCCACGGGTCGGGTGCGAATGGTCTACTCTCCCGGCGAGATTGCCGCCATTGCCCGCGGCACGACGCTGCCCGTCGTCTTCCTGGCGGTGGGCTTTGAGACCACCATCCCGACAGTGGTGTCCGCGCTCCTGGAGGCCAGAGGCCAGGGGCTTCGCAACGTGATGCTGTATACGGCCTTCAAGACAGTCCCAAAGGCGCTTGAGTTCCTGCTCTCCGCGCCCGACCACGGAATAGACGGTTTCATCCTGCCGGGGCACGTGTCGGTCATCATCGGGTCCGATGCGTACGCGTTCCTGGAACAGGAGGGCGGAAGGCCGGGTGTCATTACCGGCTTCGACGGCCTGGACATGCTGGTGGGAGTCCTCGCCCTGCTTCGACAGGTGAGTCGAGGCGAACGCCGGGTTCAGAACGCCTATCCGCGCGCGGTCACCCGGGCAGGCAACGAACGGGCGCGGCAGGTCATCTCGGAGAGCCTGGAGCCGCGGGACGAGGCATGGCGCGGCCTGGGGCCCATCCCCGGGGCGTCTCTGGGACTGAGAGAGTCCCTGCGGGACGCCGACGCGGTGGAAGTCCTCCGCCTGCCCGCTGAAGTGGACCACGAGCCGGCGGGCTGCCGGTGCTCCCAGGTCATTGCCGGCAAAGAGACGCCAACGAAATGCCCGTTGTTCGGCACACGGTGCACGCCGGACGACCCGGTGGGACCGTGCATGGTGTCCTCCGAGGGAACGTGCGCGGCGTACTTCCGCTACGGGG
>DASRZR010000376.1:0-10584 GCA_035686185.1 Spirochaetia bacterium
GCCGGCTCGCTCGTGGTGGCGGCGGCCAAGAAGTTCAAGACCATCGGCGTGTACGACATGTACAACTACGACACGTCGAGCTACGACCCCACGAACCCCAACTCGCAGCCGCGCCTCACCTCCCTGTCCGTGGAGCAGCGCGTGACCTCCGCCATCCAGTACGTGACGGCGGACAAGAACCCCACGCTCTACGAGCTCACCGGTCACGGGGAGCAGACGCTGTCCTCGGTGGGCCTGTCCTCCGCGGTCGGCAACGAGAACTACGAGGTGAAGGACCTGAACCTCATCACGGAGAAGGCGGTCCCGACGGACGCGGACATCGTGCTGGTCCTGGCGCCGAAGAAGGACCTGTCCACGGAGGACGCGGACAAGCTGCGCGCGTGGCTGGGCGCCGGGGGACGGATGGTGGTGGTGATGGATGTCATCACCCCGGCGGACCCCACGCCGAACCTCCAGGCGCTGCTGGGGACCTACGGCGTGCAGGTCCGCGGCACCGTGGTGGCGGAGGGGGACACGAGCAAGGTGGCGGCCCAGAACCCGCTGTTCGTCATCCCGAACCTCGAGTACCACGACATCCTGTCCCCGCTGCGGTCCAACAAGTACGACATGGTGATGTACGCGGCCCAGCCGGTGCAGACACTGGACCTGCGCAAGAGCACGCTGAAGATCGAGCCGCTGCTCACGACTTCTGACAAGTCCTACGGGAAGGATTCGGCCAGGGCCAAGACGACCAGCCGGGAGCCGGGAGACCCCTCCGGCCCCTTCACGCTGGCGGTGGCCATCACGGACCCGGCCCCGGATCCCAGCAAGCAGGACACGCGTATCGTTGTCATTGGGGACCTGCTGTTCCTTCGCCCCGACCTGCTGGCGCAGGTGCCCGGCAACACCGACTTCTTCATGAACTCCATCGGCTGGCTCAAGGGCCAGAAGGAAAGCATCACCATCCGGCCCAAGAGCATGCAGACCATGCGGCTCGGGCTGAACGCCACCCAGGCGCTCGCGTGGTCCGGCTTCGTGGTGATCCTGCTGCCGATCCTCATCCTGGGATCCGGCCTCGTCGTGTGGCTGAGGAGACGCCATCTATGACCCGACGTTCGTGGACCCTCATCGGGGTCCTTGCCGCCCTGGTCGTGCTCGTGGGCGCGTACGTGCTCGTGACGCGCCCCAAGCCGTCCCCGGCCGCGCCGGCCACCATCACGCTGTCCAAGGGAGACAAGGACAAGATCGTCCAGGTGGCGCTCACCGACCGGCCGGAGGGAACGCTCACGCTGGTGAAGAAGGACGGGAAGTGGTCCGTGCAGCCGGCCGTCAGCGGCGCGCTGGAGGACACCTCCATCGACAACCTGCTGTACAGCTTCTCGTCGCTGACCGCCCAGCGCGTGATCGATGAGAAACCCACGGACCTGGCCCAGTACGGCCTGGCGCCGCCCCGGGCCACCGGGATCGGCACGTGGGATGACGGGACCTCCCACACGGTCTACCTGGGGGACAAGGCGCCCAGCGGGCAGGCCTACTACGTCCAGGTGAAGGGAGACCCGAAGGTGTACGCGGTGGACAGCTACACGGGGGAGCATTTCCACTGGACCGCAAAGGACATCCGGTCCCGGACCATCACCCCGGCCATCAACTATGACGAGGTGGTCTACGTGAAGCTGTCCGAGCCGGACGGCACCGTGATCGAGGCCAGAAAGAAAGAGGACGCGGAGAGCAAGAGCTTCCAGCTCGGCTTCGGCCAGTTCGTGATGACGCGTCCGTTCCGTTCCGCTCGCGGCCTGGATTCCCAGAAGCAGGATTCCCTCGTGAAGGTCGCGCAGGGTGTGAGCATCGCTGACTTCGCCGACGAGCCCCTGAAGGGACTGGCATCCTACGGACTGGACCGGCCCCGGGCGGAGCTCGTCACCCGGGACAAGTCCAACACGCTGGACATCCTGTTCGGCACCACGAAGGGCACCCAGACCTACTTCTCCATCCGAGGCCAGCCGGGCGTCTACCTGGCGGACACGTCCAGCCTTGGCTTCCTCACCACGAAGGCATTCGACCTCATCGACAAGTTCGCCTTCATCCCGAACATCGACGACGTGGACCGCATGGAGATACGGACCGGCGGCGCCACGCACACGCTCGTTCTCACCCGGACCACGAAGAAGGCCCCGGTTCAGAACCCGCCGTCGTCACCGGCGGCCGCGGCCGCCCCCGCGGCGCCGGAGCCCGACACGGTGACCACGGCATACAGCGTGGACGGAAAGACGGCGGACGAGCAGAACTTCAAGAAGTTCTACCAGGACCTCATCGGGCTGCAGGTGGAAGGGCAGATGGCCCACCAGGTGCCGGACGCCCCGGAGATCAGCGTGACCTTCCAGCTCAACAAGGGGGACCCGCGGACGGTGCGGGTGGACTACGCCCCCTATGACCGCGACTTCGACGCGGTCTTCATCAACGGCGTGGCCGAGTTCGCCCTCACCAAGGGGCAGCTCACGAACGTGCTGGCAAAGCTGAACCAGCTCCTCTCCGGCCAGAAGGTATCGGACTGAGTCGAACGGACTGAATAAGGGGACGGCGCCGGAAACGGCGCCGTTTCAGTTTTCGGCCGGCGCGGCACCCGGCGCCGTGGGGACGGTCCGCGCCCGGATCTCCCAGGCCTGGGTGGCCGGGTTGCGGGACAAGGAGTCGAAGCCGAGATCCAGCACGCGTCCTGACTCGCTCTGGAAGCGCACACGCCGCGCCAGGACGTTCAGGTCCACCACCCGGAACTCCTCCTCCTCGAACTGCACGCGGGTGCCCATGCCGGGCAGGGCGTGCCGGGCTTCCTTGTACGCGTCAAACTCGTAGGACAGGCAGCAGAGCAGCCGGCCGCAGGGGCCGGAGATCTTCATGGAGTTGAGCGTGAGGTTCTGTTCCTTGGCCATCTTGATGGACACGGGCCGAAGCCGGTCCGTCACCGCGTTGCAGCACAGGGCCCGGCCACAGATCCCCAGGCCGCCCACCACGCGTGCCTCGTCGCGGACGCCGATCTGGCGCAGCTCGATGCGCATCTTGAATGCCGCCACGAGGTCCTTCACGAGCTCCCGGAAGTCCACGCGGTTCTCCGCGGTGAACAGGAACAGGATCTTCTGTTCGTCCAGCAGGTAGTGAGCGCTCACGAGCTTCATGTCCAGCCCGCGCGCGTCTATCTTCTCCCGGCACAGCCCGTACGCGCGCTCCTCCCGCATGTCGTTCTCATCCGTTCGGGCGAGCTCGGCCGGCCCGGCAATCCGCAGGATGGACCGCAGCTCCTGCCCGGGCACGAGGACCTCGGTTTCCCGGCCGAGCACACGGGCCAGCTCGTTGCCGTAGCGGGTAGGCACCACCACGATGGCGCCGGCGGAAAGCTCCATCCCGGCGGGGGCGTCACAGTACTCGGTGGCGCTGGAATACAGGACCTTCACGCGCCAGGCCGGTCGGCCATCCGCGGTGGCCACCGGCTCCCCGGAGACCGGCGGCGCCTCCGGGCCGGATTCGGCCTCGACGCCCTCGTCGTCCTCCACGAAGTCCTCCCGCTCCAGGTTCAGGTCCTTCTCTTCATCGCTCATGGTACCGGGGTCCTTTCGCGGAGCTCATGACACGAGGTCCACGAGCATCCCGTTGATTTCGTCGATCTGCGCCAGGATGGCCATCTGGTCCCGCTGGGCGGCCAGGACGGACATGGCGAGCGCTTCCAGCTTCTCGTCGATCACCGTGACGAGCGTGAACCGCTTGCGCTTCAGGATGCTGGCCCCGGAGGTCTTCTCCTCCACCGCCAGGCTGTGGGCCACCGCGAACTTCACGAAGGCCCGTACCTGCTGCCGGTAGGCCTTGATGGATTCCATCGTGCCGGTCTTCTTCAGGCTTTCCCCGGCCGCGAACACGCCGTCCAGCAGCTCTTCAATGTTCTGGCGGCGCTCCTCGTCCCCGTAGTCCTCCGCGGAGACCTCTCCGTCCTCCGCGGCGGACTCCACCAGCCGGGAGAACTCGCGCCGCTGGGACTTTTCCCGCTTGCCCGCCTTCTTCTTGTCCGGTACCGGGTACTGGAACGCTTCCCCGAGAGAGTCGATGCGGGCCATTGCGCCGCGGCCGCCCGCTAGTGCCGGGGACCCTGCACTGCGACGGTCGGCGCCTTCGGCGCGGCCGCGTCGGCCACCCCGTTGGGCAGTGCCGCGGAGATCTTCCCGTTGCCCGGCGCACCCTTGCCATTCTCCGGCGCGGCGGGCGTGGTCACCTTGCAGGAGCCGTTGAACACCACGCCTTCCTCTATGATCAGACGCGGCGTGGTGATGTTCCCCAGGACGAGGCCGGTGGAGAGGATGGTCACCTTCTCCGTGGAGAAGATCTCTCCCCTCACCACGCCGCCCACCACCACGGTGCCGGCGTGCAGCGTGCACTCGGCGCGGCCGTTGCGCCCGATCAGCACCTTCCCCTTGGTACGGATGACGCCGGAGAAGTCCCCGTCTATCCGCAGGAGGCCGCTGAGATCGAACTCACCCTTGAACCGTGTGCCCTCCCCGATGATGGAGTTGATGAAGGCATCATCGGTGACGTTGGAATCGCTCAATCGCTGGCCCTCAGGCTCACCGCGAGCGTGGCGGCGCTCTCCGGGGTGATGGAGAGGAACTGCATGGGGTTCACGTAGGAGGAACCGAGGCGCACCTCGTAGTGCAGGTGAGGCCCGGTGGTCAGCCCCGTGACGCCGATGTAGCCGATCACGTCACCACGGTTCACGTGGTCTCCCTTGTGCTTGCCGGCGAATGCGCTCATGTGGGCGTAGCGCGTGTAGAAACCGTACTTGTGCTGGATGGTGACGAAGTTCCCCAGGTCATCCGTGAACGCGGTCTGGATCACCGTCCCGTCCGCCGTGGCCACGATGGGGGTGCCGATGGCCCACGCGATGTCCACGCCGGTGTGCATGTAGCCCACCTTGGTGAACGGGTTCGTGGTCCAGCCGAACCGGGTGGTGATGACCCCCGTGGCGCCCTTCAGCGGCCACGCCGTGGGCGTGTTGGCCATCAGGTCCTTGAAGGCCGTGAGCACCTTGGCAACCTGTTCCAGCGATCCGCTGGAATTGCCCAGCAGGTTCGTGAGCGTCTTCAGGTCGCTCAGGTCCCGGGTCCCGTCCGCGCCCGGCGACACGTCGTCCGGGTAGGACGGGAAGCTGGCCGCCACGAGGTTGGCGCTGATGGCCTGGCTGGTATCCATGCTGTCCAGGGCACCCATCACGCTGTCAATGCTCGTCTTGAAGTGCTTGCCCGCCGTCCGGATGGAGGCGATCTCGTCCCTCAGGCCGGCGAGCGTCTTCTCGTCCGCGTCCCGCTCCTGGGTCAGGCTGACGTTCTGTTTGTTGGTGTAGGTGAAATGCGTGGCCAGGAAGAAGAACCCCACCAGGATGATGCTGAGCGTGACGGTGACGAAGATGAGCGTGAAGAAGGATATCTGGAAATTGAAGATCTTCTTCTCGGAGTGAGGGATCAGCATGACGGTGAACCGCTGCTTTCCCTTCACCATGATATATCGGAAGAAGTTTCCTATGGAAACCCAGGCCCGGCGGAACCAGGAGCCGATCCTGTCTGCGAACTCCTTCTCGGCCTTCTTGTATTCCGTGACAGGCAACGCGTCTTCCTTTTCTGAACAGTATACGAAAACCACCGTAAAATACCATAGGGTATGGACTTTTGTCAAACCAGGGGGCACCCGTCGGACGATGCACGCTGCGACGGACAGCGTAATGGAACACCGTCGAGCGCGCAACGCCGTCCGGAAAAAACAGTTTGACTTGGCCCGGAGGCCGTGCTATCCTTGGTGAAAATCGAAGAGATGCATTCTCAACACTCTCGAAATCACGAACCAACGGAGATGTATGCGCTATTTCGACACTCACGCACACATAGGACTGATCACGGAAGATCCGATAGACCAGCTCATCGTCGTGCAGGAGGCCCGTGCGGAAGGCGTTCAGCATCTCGTGACCGTCTCCAATAACCTCATTGACTTCCAGCAGCTCTACGACAACCTCAAGACTGAGTCCCAGATCTTCCACAGCATCGGGATTTCCCCCTCCTCCGTGGAGCAGCCCGGGGAGGACTGGGAAGCCAAGATCATGGACGGGACGCGCCTGGAGCGCGTCGTGGCCATCGGGGAGATCGGGCTGGACTATTACCGGAAGTTCGGAGACCGGGACTCCCAGGTGGAGCTGTTCATCCGCCAGCTGGAGCTCGCGGAGAAGCTCTCCCTGCCGGTCATCATCCACAACCGTGACGCCGGCTCCGACGTGCTGGAGATCCTGCGGGAACGCCTGCCCAAGCGGGGCGGGATCCTGCACTGCTACTCGGAGGACTACGAGTACGCGCGCAAGGCGCTGGAGCTGAACCTGTGGATCTCCTTCGCGGGCAACGTCACCTACCGCAACGCGCGCAACCTCCAGGACACCGCCAAGCGCATCCCGGTGGAGCGGATGCTGATTGAGAGCGAGGCGCCGTTCATGGTCCCCGCCGTGCACCGCGGCAAGCGGAACATGCCGTCGTACATCAACGAGACGGCGGCGTTCATCGCCGAGCTTCGGGAGATCCCGGTGGAAGACCTGACGGAAGCCCTGTACGCAAACAGCCTTGCCGTCTTTGGCGTCTCCTGAAACCTGCCTCTACCATCCCGTCCGGGTCGGACCACTGACCGTGCCCGGCAACGTGTGGCTGGCGCCCATGGCCGGCTACACGGACGCCGCGTTCCGCTCCGTCTGCGCCGCCCGGGGCGCCTGCCTGTGCTTCACGGAGATGGCCTCCGCGGACGCGCTGCAGCGGGACAACGTGACCACGCTGCGCCTGCTGGAAAAGACGCCCGGCGATACGCTCACGGCCTTCCAGATCTTCGGATCGCGGCCGGAGGTGGCGGCCACGGCCGTGCGCCGCGTCGCGCCGCTGGCCCCCGCGTTCATCGACCTGAACTGCGGCTGCTCGGTGCCGAAGGTATTGAAGGCGGACTGCGGCGCGGCGCTCATGCGCCGGCCCGCGCTCATCGGCAGCATCGTGGCGGCCATGAAAGCAGAGACGGACATCCCCCTCACCGTGAAGATGCGCCTGGGCTGGGACGACTCGCGCCACACCTACCTCGAGTGCGCGCAGGAGGCGGTGAAGGCCGGCGCGGTGCTGGTCACGCTGCATCCCCGCACGCGCGCCCAGGGCTTCTCCGGGTCCGCGCGGTGGGAGCACATCAGCCGGCTGAAAGCCGCGCTCCCGGTGCCCGTGATCGGCTCCGGGGACCTGTTCACGGCCGCGGACTGCGCGCGCATGCTGGCAGAGACCGGCTGTGACGGCGTGATGGTGGCGCGCGGCACGCTGGGAAACCCGTTCATTTTCGCGGAGACGCGCGCGCTGCTCGGCGGAGAGGGGTCGGACGGCCGGCCGGATGCCGCCACGCGCCTTGCCTCCGCCATGGATCACCTGCGCCTTCTCGCGGACCGCGTGGGAGAAGAGAAGGCCTGCCGGGACATGCGCAAGCACTTCGTGGCCTACACCAAGGGGCTGGAGGGCGGCTCGTTCATCCGGGAAAGCGTGGTGCGCGCGGAACGCATCGACGAGTACGAGCAGATCGTGGAGAGCTACCTGAGGGATTAGCGGCCTCGCTGCGTCCCGCGGAACCGGCGCGTCCCGCCGGCCCTGACGGACCCCGTCTTGACCCTCGGGGGCGTCTCGGCTTTCATTCTTCCGTGGAAGGCCTGAAACACCACTGCGGGCTGGTCGGCATTTCCTCGGACGCGGACCTCAACATCCCCGAGCTGTTGTTCTACGGCCTGTTCTCCCTGCAGCACCGAGGCCAGGAATCCGCGGGCCTCGCCTATCACCGCCAGGGGCGGATCCGCTCATACCGCAGCGTGGGCATGGTGGCAACGGCGCTCTCCCGCTACCTCACCGGCGAGCACCCGTCCCGGGTGGGCATCGGCCATGTGCGCTACTCCACGCAGGGAACCAACAAGCTGGAGAATGCGCAGCCGCTGGTGGTGTCCTGCAGCAAGGGAGAGGTGGCGCTGGCCCACAACGGGAACATCTCCAACTCCCTCGCGCTGGAACGCCGGCTCGTGGAGGAAGGCTCCATCTTCCAGAGCACGTCGGACACGGAGCTTCTCCTGCACCTGATTGCACGCTCCCGGCGCCCCACGTTCCGGGAAGCGCTCATCGAGTGCCTGGGCATGATCGAGGGGGCGTGGTGCTTCCTGCTCCTGCACGAGGACACGATGTACGCGGTGCGGGACCCGTACGGGTTCCGCCCGCTGGTCATGGGGACGCGGGACGGCCAGGTGCTCATCGCCTCCGAGACCTGCGCGCTGGACATGTACGAGGCCCGGGACGTGCGGGAGATCGAGCCGGGCGAGATGGTGACGGTCAAAGGGACGCACGTCACCTCGGAGAGGCTCCCGTTGCCCGCCCCGGCGCACCGGGCGCACTGCATCTTCGAGCTGATCTACTTTGCCCGGCCGGACTCCACCGTGTACGGGCACTCCGTTCACATGGCGCGCAAGAGGATGGGAGAGATGCTGGCCCGGGCCGACACCGTGAAGGCGGACATTGTCATCGCCGTGCCTGACTCCGGAAACAGCGCCGCGCTGGGATACTCGGCCGCTTCCGGCGTGCCGCTGGAGCAGGGCCTGACCCGCAACCACTACATGGGCCGGACGTTCATCCAGCCCACGGCCGCCATGAGGGAGTCCGGCGTGCGCATGAAGCTGCATCCCATCCGGGAGGCCATTGCCGGCAAGCGCGTGGTGGTGGTGGACGACTCCCTGGTGCGCGGCACCACCTCGCGGCAGATCGTGCGGCTGCTGCGGGAAGGCGGGGCGGCGGAGGTGCACCTGCGCCTGTCCTCCCCTCCCCTGCGGCATCCCTGTTTCTACGGGATCGACATCCCGACACGGGAAGAGCTCATCTCCAACCACCTGGACCCCGACGGAATCGCGCGGGAGATCGAGGCGGACTCTGTGCGGTTCCTCGGGCTGGAGGACCTGCGGGAGTGCGTGACCGGGCCGGATCACTACTGCCACGCCTGCTTCAGCGGACGCTACCCCGTGGCGGTGAGTGACGCGCCCCTGAAGAAGGACTGACGCCCGAACGGGCCGGGAGGGGACCGCGTGAAAACGTACAGAGAGGCCGGGGTCGACATCGACCGCGGGGACAGGTTCGTTGACTTCATCAGGAGCATCCGCTCCGCCGCGGTGGATCCGGGGATCGGCGGGTTCTCCGCGGCGCTCCCGCTGGATTCGCTGGGATTCAAGTCCCCGGTCCTCCTCACCACCACGGACGGCACCGGCACGAAGCTGCTGGTGGCGAAGAAGCTGGGGCGCTACGACACCATCGGGATCGACCTGGTGGCGATGAACGTGAACGACCTCCTGGTGTGCGGAGCGCGGCCGGTCACGTTCCTGGACTACATCGCCTGCGGAAAGATCGACGAGACCCGGCTGCACGAGGTGATGCGCGGCATCGTGAAGGGCTGCGAGCTGGCCGGCTGCAGCCTGGGCGGCGGGGAAACGGCGGAGATGCCGGACCTGTACGCCGCGGAGGACATGGACCTGGCGGGGTTCGCCGTGGGCCTGGCGGAGAAGGACGCGCTCCTGCCGCGCAAGTCAGAGATCCGGGACGGCGACCTCGTGCTGGGCATCCCCTCCTCCGGCATCCACTCCAACGGCCTCTCCCTGGCGCGGAAGGCAATCCCGGAATCCGACCGCGACTCCTGGGAGCAGATGCTCGTGCCCACCCGCATCTACGCAAAGGAGCTTGCGGCCCTGTTCCAGACACGGGCGGTGCTGTCCGCCGCGCACATCACCGGCGGCGGCCTGTACGGGAACCTCCAGCGGGTCATCCCGGACTCCCTGCGGCCGCACTTCACGTTCGACTGGCCCGAGCCGCCAATCTTCGGCCGCATCCGCACCGCCGGTTCCGTTGATGAATCCGAGATGCGGTCCGTGTTCAACCTGGGCATCGGGATTGCGCTGGTGGCCCACCCGGAGAACCGCCAGGCGTTGTTCCGCGCCGCCGAAACCGGGGGGTTCACGCTGCTGGACATCGGCACGCTGGAAAGCCGGGAGCCGGCCTGAGATGGCCCGGCTCGCGGTCTTTGCCTCCGGCACCGGCAGCAACTTCGTGGCCATCGCGGCTGCGTTGAAGGCGGCTCGCCGTCACTCCGTGGAGTTCCTTCTCTGCGACGTGCCGGGGGCCGCGGTGCTGGACCGGGCCGCCGAGCTGCACGTGCCCACCGTGCTCATGCCGTACGCGAAGGGTGAGTCACGGCAGGCGGTGGAGAAGAAGATGGTCCGGCACCTGGAGCGCCGGGGCGTGGACATGGTGGCGCTGGCCGGCTTCATGAAGCTTCTCACGCCGTTCTTCCTGGAGGCGTTCAAGGGCCCGGTAATCAACCTGCACCCCAGTCTCCTGCCGAAGTACCCGGGAGCGCACGCTATCAGGGAAAGCTTCGACTCCGGGGACTCCGAGCTGGGGATCAGCGTGATCCGGGTCAACGAGGGCGTGGACACGGGCCCCGTTCTCCTGCAGAAGTCGTTCCGCCGGGAAGGCACGGAGTCGCTGGCGCAGG